>NZ_VWWH01000061.1:0-45966 GCF_011753045.1 Burkholderia sp. Ap-955 | reverse complement strand
GTGCGCTGGCGGCGTCCGCCGTGCCCGACGCGGCTGCGGCGCCGCTGGCGGGTTGCGCCGCGTTGGCGGCCGGCGCGGCCGGTTCGGGGAAGTTCGCGCCGTCGTTGTTCGCCATGTAGACGATCGCACGGGCGATTTCATAGTCGCTGACGTCGTCGGGGCTCGTGCCGCCGCGCGGCGGCATCGCGCCCTTGCCGGCCAGCGCCGTCTTCAGCAGCGTGTCGAAGCCTTGCGAGATGCGCGGCGCCCAGTCGTCCTTGTTGCCGAACTTCGGCGCGCCGGCGGCGCCCGTGCCGTGGCAGGTCACGCAGACGGCCTTGTAGACTTCCTCGCCGGTCTTGAACGTGCGGGGCGCGTTGGCGTCCTTCACGTCGACCTTGGCGAGCGGGGCGACACGTGCGGCGACCTGTTCGTCGGATAGCGCGTCCGTGCCGGCGCCGGCACGGAACGCATGGTTCGCATAGTTGGCGAACAGGACGATCAGGATGATCGGAATCGCGAACGACGCGATGATGACGGCAATCAGTTGCCCGGGGGTTTTGACGGGAGATTCGTGGGGTGCTTCGCTCATGCTTGCCTCGTCTCCGTGATTAGGAATTGTGAGCGCGGTGCAACGGCAAATGGCAGTCCAATGAAGCCCGGTCGATTATAGACGGAACGTTTACATCACGGCGAGCGGTGCGATGGCGCGTGTTTACCCGCACGCGGCCCGGCCCGGCGGGGATTCGTCGGGCAAGGTGGACGCGTCATGGGAAACCGGGTATCCTTGCCGTCTTGCCAATCGTGGGCGGCCTGTATATTGGGGTCGCTTCACTGTCACAGGCGCCCGTAGCTCAATGGATAGAGTACTGCCCTCCGAAGGCAGGGGTTGCTGGTTCGATCCCAGCCGGGCGCGCCAAGCCTATCAAGGCTCTCAGCGGTTTTCTCCCTTCGTCGCATTGTCTCGTTGCAGCTGAATTGCAGCGGGCACCGTCACGGGCTCGGGCTCGGCCGTCAGCGGTGTGACCCACTGCGCGAGGTGGTCGGCCGACAGGTGCGCGTACCGCTGCACCATTTCCATCGTCTCCCATCCGCCCAGCTCCTTGAGTACCTGCAGCGGCGTGCCGCGCTGCACGTGCCAACTCGCCCACGTGTGGCGCAGGTCGTGCCAGCGGAAATCGCTCAGGCCGGCACGCTGCAGCGCCTTGGCCCAGGCAGCCGTGGCCGTCTGGTAGACCGGCTTGCCGCGATAGGTAAACACGCTGTCCGCGCATGCCGGCGCCCGCGGGTTCGCGCGCTGGCGGCGCAGCACGGCGATCGCGGTTTCCGAAAGCGGCACCGTGATGGCCTTGCGCGCCTTCGCCTGGTCCGGGTGGATCCACGCGACGCGCCGCGCGAGGTCGACTTGCGACCACCGCAGCCCCGTGACGTTGGCGCGGCGCAGGCCGGTCTCGAGACTGAAGCGCGCCATGTCGGCGAGATGCGCGGGCAGTTCGGCGAGCAGCCGCTCCGCTTCGGCCGGGGTCAGCCAGCGGATGCGTTTCGAGACGATCTTCGCGCGTTTCGTGACCGGCGCGCGCTCCAGCCATTCCCATTCGACCGCCGCATTCAACACCGACTTCAGCACGCCGATCACGCGTCGCACGGTGCCGTCGCTGACGGCCCGGTCGGTCTCGACGATGCCGTGCCGGGTGCGCACCGTGCGCGGTTCCTGGCGCTTCGCGAGCGCGATCGCGTCAATGCGGTTCCGGTCGATGTCGGCGAGCGCGACGCCGGACAGGTGCCGGTCGAGCCAGCGTAGGTGAATCTTCGACGTTTCCAGGCTGGCGAGGCCCGCGCGTTCGCCGATGTAGCGCACGACCGCGTCGTTCCACGAATGGCGCGGCTTCGTGCCGAGCCGCGCCTGGTTCCACAGGTCGACCTTCAGCCGGTCGTGGAATTCCTGGGCCTGCGCTTTGTCGCGGGTGCCAGTGCTTCCCTGTATCGGCGTTCCGCCGCCAGGGGGGTACAGCTTGTATTGCCAGTTGGGGCTGGTCTTGCGCTTGTAGAGCGACATGGGCGGGTTTCCTCTTGCTGATCGAGATGGGCGACTGGCGGGAGCCATTCGCCGGCGAGGTAGCGCTGCAGGGCGGCGACGGAGAAGATCCAGCGCTTGCCGACCTTGCGGCCGGGCAGCGCGCCGGCCCGGGCCTTCAGGCGCACCGTTTCGGGATGGGCGCCGAGCAGCGTCGAGGCGCCGGCCAGGTCGACGGTGGCCGGATGCGCGCTGTCGGCAGGCCGCGCGCCGGGCGGGCACGCAGCGCAACTCGTGGAATGGTGGTTTGCGTGTGAAGAGTGCATAACACTTTGATGTTCAAGCGTTTTGTTGGCCATCGGTTGCCATCACTCAGGCGTGGCGGCCGCGCGGAACCCGTGGCGCGAAATCGCTGCATCGCCGGCGACCGATGGCAATGCGGCCCCGACTCGTGGTGCGCGATGGCGGCGCGTCGCAGCGGCTTCCCGGGTCTCTTTCTTCTTTTTCTTCAATGAGTTGAAGAGAGAGATAAAAGAAGGGGCTGCCGCCGGCGTGCCGGCCGGACTCATGGCAAAAGCGGCATGACACGTGGCGAACCCGGCGCGACGCAAGGCGGCAGTTTCTTCAGGAATCAAGGGCTTGCGTGCCGGCACCCGCGATAACCACGATTCGCGTGCGCTGCCCGCCGGCTCCCGACGGGCGCCGCCGCACGATGACGGGCCGGACAGGGCGCGGCTCATGCGCGGCCTCCTTGCAGCGCATCGGTCGCCAGGTCCTCGCGCACCGACACGTGCAGGCCGAATGCGGCCAGGCGCTCGAGCGAGACCGGCGTCAGGTACGGCACGCGGCGCATGTAGATGCGGCGCTCGACCTCCTTCTCGCCGACCACGACGCCGGCGTGCTTGAGCTGCGCCTTGAACACGCGATCGGACTTCACCGGCAGTCCGTTCCACTTGTCGCGCAGCGCGCTCGTGTGCGCGAGGTGATCCATCACGTGCCCGGTGCGCAGCAGCAGGCAGAATTCGCCGTCGACGGTGTCGAACGTGTACGGATGCTTGTAGTTGCCGCCGTCGATTTCCGACAGCACCGTTTCCATGATCCAGACCCACGGCTCGCGGTCGGCGCTGGTTTCGGCGACGTGGCCGTTCATCTCGGCGATCAGGTCGCGCGGGAACTCGCCTTCGCTCGGGTCCATGCCGGCGAATTCGCACAGGTAGCGCCACGCGAGCCCGATCGCCGCGTAGTTGCCGGCCATGCGCCGCGCGCCGTCGTCCTCGCCGCTCGCGCGGCAGCCGGCGAGCGCCTTGTCGCGCAGCGTCGCGTACTGGTCGAGCGCGGTGCGCCGGTCGAGGCCGGTCAGGAACTCGAGCCATTGCCGGACCGGGAAGCGCGGCAGGTCGTCGGGCAGCAGCGGCCCGCGCTTGCCGGTCAGCGTCGTGCGCACGAGCTTGCCGAGCAGGCTGCGCACCGGCACGTCCTCGCCGGCGAGCATCACCGGCGCGCACAGCAGGTATTCGGTCATGTCGGTGCCGCGCCGCGTCACCGTGTACTGGTAGTTCTCCTGCAGCAGCCCGACCGCCTTGTCGATCACGTCCTGCCGCCGTGCCGACAGTTCTTCCCAGCCGACCGGGTGGCTCGTGTGACTGATGCTGGTCAGCAAGCGGAATTCGGTCTGCAGCGATTGCCCCGAGAACATCGTGAACGCGAGCGAGCGTTCGAGCCGCTTGATGAGCGTCGACTTGCCCGCGCCCTTGTTCGCCTGGATCGTCAGATGCGGCCAGAAGCCGAGCAGCGCCTTCAGGTGGCCGCCGAGCGCCCACACGAGCGGGATCGTCGCGGCGTTCTGGCGGAACGTCGTCTGGTAGGCGGCGATCACGCGGCACGCGTCGCTCACCGGGCCGCCCGGGAACGTGAGGTTGTGATACGGGCACTGCTTGTCCGCTTCGGTGAAGTAGCAGTCGGGGCCTTCGTTGACGATCAGCCGCCCGTCGCGCCACGCGAGCCCGACGAAGTTCGCGGCGCGGCGCGCGCCGAGGTCGGCGCCGCGCTCGAGGATGTTCACCATCCGCTTGAACGGCGCCGGCGCCCAGATCGGGCCGAACTTGCTCCACTGGTCGACGTTGTGCAGCTGATCGTCGAGCATCACGCGGCGGATCAGTTGCGCACCGTGCCGCGGCGCCTGCACCGACACGGCGAAGTAGACGGTGGGCGCCTGGTCGGCGTCACCCGTCATCGTCGACGTCGCGCTCGCGACGGCCACGCGGCTGATGCCGGCGATGCGGAAGCCGCACAGGTCGGTCATCACGGGCGTGTCGACGCCGGATTCCTCGTTGCGATCCATCTTGGTGATGTAGCTCGTGAAGTCGGGCCGCACGCGAAACCGCCAGTACTGCGCGAAATCGTGCGCCGGCAGGAAGATGCGCGGCCGGCCGCGGCGCGATGCGTCGCCGGGCAGGCCGGCGACGAGCCACGGCTCGAGCTGGTCGAGCGCGCGCGCCAGGTCGGCCGGGCCGCGCAGCTGCAGGTAGTCGTTCACGTCGTTGATCGGCGTGCGCGCGGCGTCGCCGTCCGCCAGATCCGCCAGCCAGTCCGACTGGTCGACCAGCACGGCGCTGATGTCGAGCGCGGTCAGCCGTTCATGGAGTGCCCACGCGGCCTCGGGGCCGGGGCGTTGCCCGGCGCGCGGGTGGCCTTCCGCGAACGGCTCGTCGTTGTCCAGGCAGATCGTGACCTGCTTGCCGCGCAGGAACGTGAAGTCGATGCGCTCGACGTTCGCGAGGCCGCGCAGCGCGAGCGCGGCCGTGCCGGGCAGCGCGCACGTGTCGATCGACAGCGCGTTGATCGCGCTTTCGACGATGATCACGCGTTTCGCGCGGTCGAGCCGGCGTGCGTCGGCGGTCCAGCCGTAGCCGGCCTTGTCGCCCTGGGTCTGCGTCTTGACGCCGCCGTTGAGCGCGGGGTCGACGTAGCGCATGTCGACCGCGACGACGCGCGCATCGCCCGGCGCGCGCACCACGAACGCGGCGGCGGGGCCGCCGTGGCCGACGTCGCCGGCAGCGATCTTCGGGCTCGTCCACGTATTGAAGCCGAGCGTGCGCGCCGCGAACGCCGCGTCGAGCGCCGCGGCGGAAATGCCGCGGCCGCCGAGATAGTCGCGCACGCGATCGCGCTCGGCCGTGCAGCGGTCGGCGATGTACTCGATGGTGGATTTCTCGCGGCGCTCGGCGGGGGCCGGGCGCTCGGACGGGAGACCGTAAGCGTCGTGGAGATAGCGGACGGCGTCGGCCACCGTGCCGCCGCGCGCGTGGATCACGAGGTCGATGCACGAGCCGCCGGCGTCGGCGCTGTGATCGCGCCAGCCGGTGCCGTACTTCGGGTGATTCGCATAGATCGACAGCGACGGGCTGCGGTCCGCGTGCTGCGGCGAGTGATAGAGCGCGCGGTCGCCGCCGCGGCCCCGTTTCAGGCCGAGGCGGCCGGCGAGGTCATGCAGGTCGATGTGTCGTTTCAGTTCGTCGATCGAGGCCATGTCTGGGTCATTGCTGCCGTTCGGGTTGCGGTGGTGCGGGCGGTGCGGGATGGCCCATCGCGGCTGGGGAACCGGCGAGCGCGCGCAGCGCGGCGGCGGATTGCGGGAAACCGAGCGCGAGGCGATCGGCGAGCGCCGACACGAAGCGGCCGAGCGTGCGTTGCCGCTCGGGGCTGTCCGGCGGGGCGTCGAAGCTCAGCGTGTCGGCGGCTGCAGCGATCGCGGCGCGCAGTGCGACGTCATGCGGCGCGGGTTCGGTGGCGTAGCGGTTCATGGGCGCGCCTCCTGGTAATAGACCCGTACGCATTGCGCAGGGTGGCGGACAATCGCCGGGCTGGCGGAGCATCGGACGGCGCGGCCCGCTTGGATCGGGATCATGAGGTGTCCTTTTCAATGGCAAAGACGATCCCTCGCGCCGTTCAGGCACGATGCGAGGGAAACGCGGGAACGAGGGGTTAGGGCGTCAGACCGGCAGCTCGAGCTGCGCGGCCAGGCGTTCGCGGACGTGCGGCGAGAGCGGCAGCTGCAACGCGAGGTTCGGGACGGCGGACGGCGACAGCGTGCGGGCGAATTCCATGTTGACGACGTACGTGTGGCCGCACTCCGGATTCGCGCACTGGAACGTGATTTCGCGGAACGTCAGCGACATTTCGCGGCTGCTGCGCGCGGTGGCGCGGGTGCGGCAGTGCGGGCAACGGTTCAGGATTCGCATGGGGGCGTGCTCCGGGCGAGAGTCTGCGCAGGGCCGGACGGGCAGCGGGCTGCGCGGGCGATCCGGCTGCATCGCTGGCCGATCGGCGGATTGGTGCGGGCGTGCGCGCGGCTCACAATCGACGCTGCGGGCACGGACGGTCGGGCGCGTTCGACGGTGCGGAACATGAGGGCGCCCGGTTCAACGGCCGGCGGTGCGCGAGCGCGGTGTCGCGATCGCGCGCAGGTGGCTCGCGCCGATGCGGATCAGTTCGCGCGCCATGCTCGAGATCGAGCGGTTGCGCTGCGCCGCGAGTTGCTCGAGCTCACCGCGCTCGACCGGCGTCAGCCCCACATAGACGGGTTTGTCCGACATCGTGCCGCGCGGCGAACGGCGCGGGCCTTTGGGAGTAGTCATGGTCGGTATACTTTGTCGAGATAGTCTTGCGTTACGGTAAGGCCAGTGTAATGAGCAAAAAACAGCGCGTCAATTGTTAATGGGTAATTTATGACACAAATCGGGAGTCGCTTGCGGGACGAGCGCTTGCGGATCGGGCTCAGCCAGGACGAGTTTGCGACCGTGGGCGGAGTCGCGAGGCGCTCGCAGTCGGCGTACGAGTCGGATGAGCGCTCTCCCGACGCGTCCTATCTGCTGGCCGTTCGAGAGATCGGTGTCGATATCGGCTACGTGCTGACCGGCGAACGGTCCGCCGCAGGCGAACCGGCGTCGGAGGCCGGCGGCCGCGACGCGGACGAAGCCGACGTGCTGGCGATGTACCGGCAGCTCAACGACGCCGGCAAGGCATCGCTGCACGCGTTTCTCGCCAGCTGCATCAGCACGGGCGCGATGGTGCAGGCGGCGCCGGCGCGGCGCGCGAAGCGCCTGCCGGAGAATCGCCGTGCGGCACTCGATCAGCGCACGGCGGAAAACGTCGAACGCGCGATGGCCGAGGTCGAACGGCTGAAGTCCGAACGCGCGGCGAAGCAACCGAAGAAATAAGCGGCCGCGCGACCCGACGCACGCGCCGCTGCGCATGCCGGCAGCGCGCTACATGCGGTCGCAGGCTGCACGATTCGAGCGGCGGCGCGTCCGGTGGCGCGGGCGGCCTGCCCCCTTTCCGTTTTCCGATTCCACAGCGGTGCGCCGAGCGCGCCGCGCCGTGCCATCGGATAAAATCGGACGAATCACTGTATATCCATACAGTATTGGTTTAGCATTCTGAAAGCCGGTGAGCTGGCGGCGGGGCGTTCCGAGGCGACCCGTCGTGTCAGGCGGCCCCCGGTGGATGACTGAGTTTGCGGAGACCGGAAAATGGACACCAACAGGAAGCACGACATCGGGACGATCGGCGCGTCGGCGCACGCCGACCACCGCGCGGACACGCGCGGATTGACGATGGGCCCGCCGCGATATCGTCAGGACCTGACCGACGACGAACGGGCCGACGCACACGCCGCGATCGACAGCGCGATGCAGTCGGTCGGGCAGGTGCTCGAGGCCGCGCTGCAGGCGATGGCCAATTTGCGCAATGCGCGTGCCACGTTGCAGCAATGCGGCGACGCGCGGGACACGCGCATGACGCTCGGCGGGCGTCAGCAATCGAGCTGAAGCACCACCTCTCATCCCCGCCGGCCGGCATTCGCTCCGGCCGCTGCGTCGAACCCGAGCCGCGCATCCCGCGCACTGCCTCGCCCCGCCCACCGAGATCCTGAATTCGCCACCGCGATCGCGTGCCTGCGATCGCGGCCCTGGCCGTTACTTCACCCGTCAGCGCTTGCCGGTTCGCCCCGACTTCTTTGGCGCGTCGCGTACCTCGAGCTCGAGCGCGGTCGTGAACCCGCCGTCGCCGATCGTATGCGTCGCCTTCTTCACGAGCCACGGCGTCTCGTCGATTTCCGGCTTGAACCCCGTCACGGTGACGGGCATTTCGGGAAACAGCTCGGGCCGGCCGAGCGCGAGCGTGTAGCTCAGCGTCGACTGGCCGCGCTGCGTGCGCGCATAGTCGGCCTGCGCGGCCGCCCGGGCCTCGGCTTCCGTCGCGTAATCCTCGGGCAGCACCTTGACGTTCTTGCCTTTCGCGTCGCCGACGACCACCGACAGCCGCCGCGCGCTGCCGTTCGAGTGATAGTGCGCGCGCACCGACGTGTAATCGTCGCGCTGCGCGATGTGGTAGCGATGCTGGTCGCCGCTCGCGCGGGTGATGGCCAGCACGTCGAGCGGCTTGCCGCTGACGGTCTTGCCGCTGCCGATCGGCGTGAACAGCAGGCGCTTGTCCTTCACGGTCATCACCGCGTCGTAGCGCCTGGCGAGGCGCGTCAGGAACGACATGTCGGATTCCTGCGTCTGGTCGACATGGTCGATCCGCGTCGCGGCGAGCGTGGCGTCGACGGCGGCCGTGAGCCCGTGGCGCGTCGCGATGGTGCGCACGATCGCGCCGATCGTCTGCCGGTGCCAGCTTTTCTCGCGGCGCTCGTGCATGCCCTTCGTCATCGATGCCGAGCGCGCGCGGATCGTGATGACGTCCGGTGCGCCGCCGTGCTCGACTTCGTCGACCGTGAACGCGCCCTTGTCGACGAGCGGCTCGCCGACCCAGCCGATCGACAGCTTGATGCTCGCGCCGCGCTTCGGAATCGCGAACGTGCCGCGCGCGTCGTCGAGCACCAGGTCGAGCATGTCGGCCTCGTCCGCACGCGATTCCGACAGCGACAGGCTGATGAGGTTGGGCGCGATCAGGCGCGACAGGTCGCGGCCGTCGAGCGTGATCCGATAGTCGGCCTGCGGCTGCACGCGACCCGCGCGGGCCTGCGCATCGCCCGGCTTGCGTTCCAGCGTGCTCATTGCTCGTCCGCTCCGCTTTCGTCGTCCTGCTGCGGCTCGGCCAGCACGCCGTCGTCCACGCGCTTGAGCGTCAGCGTGAACGCGATCTTGCGGGCGATGCCTTCCTTCGTGTGATACGTGGCCGTCTCGTTGAGGCTGTCGATCACGTACGCGCCGTACACGTTGCCGTTCCCGTCGACGAGCACGTAGGCGTCGCCGGCGTCGCCCATCCGGGCGAGCGCCTCGATCGACGCGATCTCGCCGATGCCGTTGTCGGGGGCGACGATGCCGGACAGGGTGATCGTGTCGTCGCCGGCGCCGGTGAACTGGCTCGCATCGCGCACGCCGATGCGCGAGCTGGTGCGGTGCTTCCAGTTGCGCTGGCGCTGGAGCTCCTGGTACGGCGTGGTCGCCAGGCTGAAAACGAACTGGTCGAGCGACATCATCATGGGCGGGTTTCCTTCAACGAACGATCAATCGGACAGGCGCGAGCCGGCGCGCGACGCCTTCGCGCGTTCGGCGCGTTCGAGCTCGGCGCGCACCATGCGCGCGATCTCGGCCGCATCGGCGCCGGGCGGCGGCGCGATGTTGATGGTGACGGGGCCGCTCGCGGGTGCGGCGCTGGCGGCAGCGGCGGCCGGCGCCGTGAGCGGTGCACGGTAGTCGAGCGACAGGTTGTAGCGCTCGAGCGGGGCGGCAGCGGCGATCGCGGGGCTCGCGGCGAATGCGGGCGGGCCGACCAGCGCGGCGGTGGTCGTGAGCGCGGCGGCGGTGCGGGCCATGAGTGACGGGGCGCCGGCCGTGGCGTCGTCGGGCGTGGTCGAAGCCTTTATGCCGAGTTTTTCCTTGGCCCAGTCGCGCATCGAACTGCCCAGGCCGCCGACCGTCTCCTTCACCGCGACGAAGCGGCTCTTGATGCCGTCGACGAGCCCCGACACCAGGCTGGCGCCGATTTCCTGGAAGCGCGTGCCGATGTCGCCGAACCAGTCGCCGATGCCGCCGATCGCGGTCTTCACCCACTCGACGGTGGCGTCCCATTTCGCGGTGATCCAGTCGCCGGCCGCGCCGAACGCGCCCTTGATGGTTTCCCACAGCGCGAGGAACTTCGGGCCGAGCGTGTCCCAGTTCTGCCAGACGTAGATGGCGGCCCCCGCGATCACGGTGATCACGGCCATCAGCGGATTCGCCAGCGCCAGCCGGCCGAGCACCATGAATGCCTGCCCGACGAGCCTGAACGCGCTGACCATCGACGTCGCGAAGCGGAGCACGTTCACTGTCCCGAGCACGTTGCCGAAGACGCTTGCCAGCGTGCCCACGACGGTGAGTACGCCGCCCAGCCCGGCGAACGCCGTGGCGAGGATGCGGGTGGCCGTGCCGTGTTCGCGCACGAACTTCACGATCTTCTCGAGCACGGTGGCCGTGACGTCCAGTGCCGCGTTGTACATCGGCGTGATCTTCTCGCCGATCTCGAGCTTCAGGTCGCGCAACTGCGCGAGGACGATGAGCTCGCGGCCCGCGGTTGAATCCGCGGCTTTCGCCCGCATGCCGGTGATGCCGTCGGCGGCGGCGCTCTGCCGCTCGGTGTCGTGGATCTGCTCGCGCTGGTCGTACATCGTGGTGAGCAGGTTCCCCGCGGCCTTGTCGGGAAACAGTTTCGCCAGCTCGGCCTTGATCTTGTCGGGACTCGTGATGCCCTTGGCGGCGAGCTTCGGCAGCAGCACCTTTTCAAGCCATTCGAACGGCGACGCCTGCAGCATGTCGCTGCCCGCCAGCGCGCCCGGCTTGAGCCCGGCGATCGCACCGTTCTTCCGGTGCGTGAGCCCTTTCGGATCGACGAGGCCCAGCGCCGCCAGCCGTTGCACGGCGAGTGCGGACGCCTTGCCCTCGAGCGCGCTGCCGGACAGGGCGGCCAGGCCTGCGCCGGCCGACTTGCCGCCCAGCTTTTCGATGAGCGGCTGCATCTGGTAATAAAACGCGTCCGTGCGCAACTTCTTGGCCGCGTTGCCACCCGATTCGGCGAAGTTGTTCCACTCGTCGCCGCTGACCTTGCCGCCGGTCGCCGTCTGCATCTTCTGCACGATGTTTGCTTCGGCGGGGAACGCCGCGTCATCCTTCGTGCCGCCGCGCAGGTCGATCACCTTCACCATGCTCATGAACTGGTCGACGTTCTTCTTCGCGTCTTCCTTGCCGAACAGCGCCTCGTTCGCGAATTTCATGGTCTCGAGCAGAGGCATGACGACCCGTGCGCGTTGCTCGTCGCCGCCCACCGCCGACAGCGACTCGCGCATCAGGCTCAGGTTGTCGATGGTCGACAGCCCCGGGGCCTGCTGCGCGCGCGCGAACTTCACCGCGTCGGCCGACGCACCCGCCGCACGCATGCGCAGCGTTTCGCTTTCGGCCTGCTTCGCGGCGTCGAGTGGATCGGACAGCATGCCGAGCATGTTCTTGCCGACACCCTTGACCGTCTCGCCGCGCTTCGCCCACTTCTCGCCGACGCCGCGCAGTGCGTCGATCCTGGCGCGCCGGGCATCGGCCTGCTGCTGGCGCCGGGTGTCGTACCCGCGCACCCCCGCGTCGATCATCGACGCACGCGACGCCATCGTCGCGCGGAGGTTGCGCTCGTCCCGCGACAGGTTGCGCGTGTCGATGCCCGCGCCGGCGAGCTGGGTGCGCATGGCTTGCACACGGCCGGCCTGGTAGTGGTGCGCGGACGCCAGGTTCTCGGCCGCGCGTTGCGCCTTGTTGAAGTCACTGATCATCTGTTGCGACGGCGAGCGGGTCGCGCGCAGCGACTGGGCGAGCGTGTCGACGCGTGCGCGTGCCGCCGAGAGGTCCGATGCCGTCGTGGCGAGGCCCTTGCGCATCTCGCGAAACTCGCCGATGCGCTTCTGCGTCTTCGCCATGTCATCCAGCTCGCGGCGGGTGGCCCGCAGCGAATCGGCCAGCCCCTTGTTGCCGGTCAGCATCATTTGCAGGGGCTTCGTCATGTTGTCGACCATGTCGACCATGACGCGCAGTTTCGTGGTGTTGTCCATCGTCGATCGTTTCGCTCATTGGGCGCCGGCGCGTACTCGGGCGCGCTCGCGCCAGTCCATCAGCTCGGCCAGGCTGAAGGCATCCATCACGGACGGTGTCCAGCCGAACACCGTCGCGATGTCTGCCATCGGGTCTTCTACGCGGTCTGGGAGGCCAGTCGGGATTTCACGGCCTTCGGCATCAAAAAACCGGCGAAGATGCCTCCCAGCTGCACGAGGTCGGCGGGGTCGATGCCGGCGACGTCGGCTTCGGTCAGCATCGGCGAGCTGATGCGCGGCAGCACTTTCGACAGCGCGACGACGTCGAGGCTGACGAGGTCGGACAGCGATACGCCGCGCAGTTCGCCCGATTTCGGCTTGCGCAGCGTGATCGACGTGATGGTCTGGTTGCCGCGCACGAGCGGCGTGTCGAGCGTGTGGGTGGCCGGATCGTCCTGGTCGGGCGCGGCGACGGCGGTGACGGCGGACGCGTCGGCCTGCGAGTCGTTCGCGGCCGGGTCGGGTTGCATCGGATTCATGGTGGTCCTGTCGGTGATCAAGCGGAGGAAAGGGCGAGAAAGGGCCCGGCCGGCGTGACCGGCCGGGCGGCGGATTACAGGCCGATCGCGTTGCGCAGCGCCGCGAACAGGTCGTTGCCGTTGACCTTCTCGATCATGTTGACGAAGTCGATCTCGATCACGTCCTGGCCGTTCACGGACAGCTTGTAGTAGCTGGCGACGGTCGTGACCTTGAACGCGGTGTCTTCCTTCGACTTCGCGGTGCCCGGGTCGATTTCGCTGTGGCGGCCGCGGATCACGATCTCGATCGCGTCGACGTTGGTCGAATCCTCGGACTGGTAGCCGCCGGCGAAGCGCAGCAGCACGCCGTCGTGCTTCGTGATCGCGTATTGCCCGAGCACGGAGCGCATGAAGCCGCCGCAGGTCCATTCGAGCTGGATCCCTTCCTGCCCGAAGTCGACCTTGATCGGGCCGCTCATGCCGCCGCCCTGGTAGTCCTCCATCTTGCGCGTGAGCTTCGGCAGCGTGACTTCGACAACCTGGCCGACGAAGTTCTCGCCGTTCTGGAACAGGTTGAATCCCTTGAGTTTGCGAGGCATACCCATCGTGTTTGACTCCTGGTGAGGCCGGTCGTTACGCGCTGACGCGCGCGGCGAAATCGGCGAGGTAACGGTCGGTGATGCGCTGGCGCAGCATCAGGTTTTCGAGCGGCGGAACCGGCGTGTATTCGTAGTCGAGATACGCCTTGCCGGACTTCAGCACGTCGGTCGTGTTCGGCTCCGGGTCGTACCAGGCCGAGCCGCCGATCAGGTAGCCCTGCGAGATCCATTCGCGGAACTTGGCGTTGATCGTTTCGATGATGTCGCGCGGCAGCGACGGGTTGAGCGGGCCGTCGATGATGGCCATCTGCGCTTCGGCGATCGAATCGGCGATGACCTGCGCGGTGCGCGTGTAGTTCTCGAACGCGAACAGCGGATCGTCCGAGCACGTGCGCGAACCCCAGAAGCGGAAGCCGTTGCGGTTCACGAGCGTCGTCACGTCCTGCTCGTTGAGGAAGCCCGCGTCCGTCGCCGGATCCTGCAGGTCCCACGACACGTCGGCGCTGATGCCGGTGACGCCGTTCACTCCGACGTTCGACAGCGTCTTGTGCCAGCCCGTGTCGTTGTCGATCTTCGCGCGCAGGCCGGCCGCATACGCGGTGGCCGGCACGACGACGGTCTTGTTGGTCGTGTCGTCCCACGCGAGGAAGTCCGGCCAGACGACCATCAGTTCGCGCTGGCTGAACTGCTTGCGATAGGTGACGGCTTCTTCCTTCGTCTTGCAGCCGTTGGCCGAGACATACGCGAACGCGCGCAGCGACTGCGCGATCGACGCGAGCGCCGCGGCGACGGGTTGCGTGTCGAGGCCCGGCGTCGCGAGGATGCGCGGCTTCACGCCGAAGCGCGCCTGCGCGCCGAGCAGCGCCTTCATGCCGGTGTACTTGCCGTCGGCGGTGACCGTGCCGATCACGTTGGTCGCCGTCTCGGCGGCGTCCTTGCCTTCGGCGACGCGCACGACGATCGTGACGGGCTTGGTCTGCCGGCCGATCGCGTCGAGCGTGCGGCGCAGCGTGCCTTTGGTGCCGGCCTTGCCGAGTGCGGCAACGACGTTGGTCAGCAGGACGGGCGTGTCGAGCGGGAAGGCGGTGGCATCGGCGTCGGACGCGGTGCAGACGATGCCGACGACGGCCGTCGACACGGTGCGGATCGGGCGCGAGCCCTCGTTGATTTCGATGACGCGTACGCCGTGGTGGTAATCCTGCGGCATGGTGTGTGGCTCCTGTGTGTGCAGATCAGATGAAAGAGAACGGGAGAAATCCCGTGCGGATCAGGCCGCGGGGTCCGCGACCGGAGCTGCAGGTGCGCTTGGCTCGTCGGGCTGGGGTTGGGGGGCCGGCTGTGGCTCGGGCTGCGGCTGCGGTTCCGGCTGCGAAGGCGGAGGCGGTACGTACGGCGCCGGCGTAGTCGGCCACGTCACCGCATCGGGGAACGTGTCTGCCTGGACGACCGAAACGAGTGCCATCTGATAGGCCGACCAGGCCTTGAAGTAATAGACGCCTTCGTCGTCGAGCAGGCCCGCGGCGTAGGCATCGGCCTTGCCGGCGTTCGCCTTGCGCGCGGCTTCGAGTCGTCGCTCGAACTCGGCCATCGCGGCGTCGCGTTTTTCGCGCTCGAGCAGCGCAGCTGGAACGGCCCACGCGCCGTTGATCCATGCGTGGCGCGGCGACGGTTGCGGTTCGGTCGTGAGGCCGAGTTCGTCGGGCGTCTTGCCGGCAGTCGCGATCTCGACCGGTTCGCCCGTGTCGGTGCGATAGCAGAGGCGGCCGCGGAAGTCCGGCAACAGTGTCCACGCGTTGTCGCGATAGAACGGCCAGGTCGTCGGCGTGCGCGCCGGCGGCTCGTCGAACGTCGCCCATGACGGCACGAGCCAGCGTTCGGGGTTTCGCGGATCGGCGTCGGGCTGGCCGCTGCTCAGGTATTCGCCGGTCTGCGAGCTGTAGTGGTGAATCAACATAGATTGGAGTCCGAGAGTTAGTAAGCGCGGATCATCGCGAGCAGCGCAATATTGCGCGGCCGTGCTTCGTTCCCGCCGTCCGCGTTGACGGTGATGGCGTGGCTGTGATTGCCGGCGCCGCCGATGCCGACGTTGTGGCCGTGAGTGCCGGCGCCTTCGGTGTTGAATTCGTGGTTGTGCCCCCCGGCCGGACTCGTCATCCCCCACACGTTGTCGCCGTCGCTGCTGCCGGAGCCCGTGTTGCCGGACCCCCAGGTTCCCCATGGCGGGCGGTAGACGGACGGGTTCTCGCCCCACGGCGACACGTGCTGGTGATCGCCTACGCCGGCGGTCCAGCCATGGTGGCCGTGCCAGCCCTGTGAGTCGGTCCACGCGGAGTGCACGTGGTCGCCGACTGCGGCCACGCTTGCGCCGTGTGTGTGCGATCGGTTCTGGGCGCCTTGATACGAGCCGATGCCGCGTTGCGCATCGATGTCGTCGCGACCGTCTGCCCAGCAGCGAATGAACTCGCCGCGCAGCTCCGGGAGGCGGAACGTCGTCGTGCCGTCGCCGGTGGAGAAGCAGCCCCAGCGTTCGTTGCGCCATTCATCGTCCGAGACGAGCGTGCCACTGGCCTGCGCATAGGCCCAAAGAGCGGGGTAGTCGGCACGATTGACGAGCACGCCGTTCGCTTTCAGGAACCCGGCGCGCGGCAGCGTGCGCGGCTCGAATACGATCTGGCCGACCGTCGCCGTCGAGAGTGCTGCCAGTACCCATTCGGTCGTGGCGAGCGCCTTCGAGCGATCGCCCGTTGCGGGTGTCGGGCCCTGCACGGGTGTCTGGAAGACGGTGCCGCCCGGCGTGAACGAAACCTGCGGGATCGAGTTGCAGGTCACGCCGAACGAGCCGTCGTTGATGTGGTACAGGCCCGTATCTGGTTTGCCGTCGTTGATGAACGTAATGCCGGGCGCGGATGGCGTGCCTTCGGCTGCGAGAATCTGTGCGCCGGCCGACATCGCGAAGCCGGTCGACTGGATCGGATTCGGGAGGTTGCCGGTGTGCCATACCGGTTTGCCGTCTACCCGGAAAGTTCGGTCCTCCGAGAAATACTGGAATGCGCCAGCATTACCTCCCCACCAGCCAACCGATCCGGCGTTGCCATAGATATATCCGGCGGCGGAGCCGAGCCTGATATGCGCTTCGGCATTGCTCATCCCGACGGAAAGTTCGCCGCCGATATAGGTCATTGCCCCGCTGCCATTGATCCGGACCGTCCCGTCGGCGAGCGACCAGGCGAACGGGCGGAAATCATTCCACTGGCCGTCCAGATCGCCTTTCTTGGTCGACAACAAGTAAACGTTTGTACCGTCGTTGCGCAAAAAGGCGCCGTAGTCGCCGTAGACCATTCGGAAATGCGCACCGTTGGCGTCCATGTCGCGCGAGGTTACCGCGCCCTTGAACGAGGCACTTCCGGCGGCCTGGATTACGTTGCGGCCGTCATCAACAGACGTCCCAACCAACATGCGACCAGACGGCAGCACGCGAACGCGCGCTGCATTGCCCGCGACGATGTCACAGGAGCCGTTGGCGTTTTCCGAACCGATGGTTGCGTTGCCTGCGGTGCGGAAGTAGCCATTGGCGTCGTCGGCAGAAACCCAGGCTTTGACGGTGCCTTGGCCTCCGGAGACGCTCGTGCCATACGTGCGAGAGTTGCCGTCGACCTGCAGCCGCGAGCTCCCGTCGTCATTCTTGACGTCGCCGACGAGCATCCGGCCGCCGTACGCGATGCGCAGGGCGCGCGCCTGGTTCGCGTCTATCTCGGCGTCGTTGCCGGTCTTGTTGACCCACAGATCGACGTACTCGCGTCCCCACGCCCCGTTGTCGAAGCCCGCCCGAACCGTCGCGATCAGGCGCGTCCCGATATCGGCGTGGTTGCCTCCAAACGTGCCATGCAGGCGTACGCGGCTTTCCCGGCCGTTCTTGCCGGTCGGCGGACGAATCGTGACGTGTGCGGTATCCGGACCCGCGTCGAACTCGGTGACGACCGGCCCGGTGAATCTCGCCCCGGTCAACGCCGCGTAGCGCGACGCCGCGGTTTTCGGCGTCACTGCACGCGTATCATCCGCACCCGCGTTCACTTCCGCCTGCGTCGCCAGCTCGACCACGCCTTGCCGCTCCGTGGTCGCCGGCGGATTGAGGAACGACGCGTCGCCGAATACGAGTTTCGTCGCATCGATCGCCGTGAACTGCATATCGGACGACAGCAGCAGCAACGCGGCCGGCGACTTCTCCATGATCGGCGTCGTCTGGCCATACGCGGCCAGCAGCACACCGTTGTCGAGGTAGAGGCCGAACCCATAGAGCGAGTACTGGTCCGTCGAGTCGTCCTTGAGCGTCGTATGAATCGTGTCCGGCGCGACGTTGGCGCCGCCGAAGGACTGGATCCGCTTCAGCTCGTTCGGCAGCTTCGTGAGCCCCTTGTCGGCGACGAACGGCGCGTTCGCCAGGCCGATTTCCACGACCTGGTGGGCATTCGTGCCGCCGTTGCCGGCGGCGACGAGCGCGGCACGGCCGGCGTCGGTGATGATGATCTGGGTTGCCATGTGCGATCAGTAGTCGGTGAGGTTCAGGCGGCGATAGGCCGCCACGCGCGCGGCGGCGCCGACCGGTTGTCGGCCCCGCATCTCGAAGCCCTGCGTGAACGTGTAGTGCGCCCGTACGGGCTTGGTCCGGTCGATTTCCGCGAGGATGTCGGCGACGTATTCGGCGGTCGGCGGGTTGCCTTCCTGGCCGCTGACGGTCATCACGAGGTCGAACGTGCCGGGCCGGCCCGGCGGGCGCTGCTCGAACCATTCACGCAGGACGATGTTTCCGCCGAAGGCCGCGACGACTTCGCGCACCGCGGCGGCGGTGCCCTTGCGGCGGGCGATCGGAATCGCCTGGCCGACCCGGGCGCGTTTCACGTACTCGGGCCAGTAGTCCTTCCACGCATCGACGCCGAGGTGCCACGCGAGCCACGGCAGCAGGTCGGACCGGATCGCGTCCGGATTCATCAGCGTCGCGAGCGGCGTCGGCACGTCGTCGATGCGCGCATTCGTCGCGGCGAGCCGGCGTTCGAGCCGCGTCGCATTCGGCGGGAGGACGTCACTCATTGCTGTACACCCCGCCGTCGATCAGCTCGATCCCGGTGCAGTACGGCGCCTGCTGCTTGGTCGCCGGCAGGCCGGCGGACGGGCTTTCGAGGATCACCTTCTGCACGCCGGCCGCGCGGGCGGCCGCGTAGATCCCGTCGAGCGTGACCTCCATCCCGAGGCGGTGCATGGATTCGGTGTATTTCTTCATCGCGCGGTTGGCTTCCGCGAGCGCCACCGCGCGATCCGGGCCGGCGAAGAACACGAGCCGCGCGCGCACCTGGTAGCGCAGGATTTCCGCGCCGCGCACCGTGACCTTGTCGGTCAGCGGCCGCACGTCGTCGGCCTGCAGCGCGGCCGCCACCGCGGCGATCAGCGCCGGGTCCGCCGTGCCGTCGCCATCGCGCGCCAGCACCGAGACGAGGACTTCGCACGGGGCCGGGCTCACGGCCGATGCGTCGAGCACGCGGCCGTCCGCGTTGCGTGCGTGCGAAACGTACGCGCCTTCGGGGCCGGCGACGGACAGGCTCTGCGGCGCGAGCTGCGTGCGGGCGCGCAGGTCGGTATCGCTCTCCATGACTGCCGCGAGGTTGTGTTCCGGATCGGCGGGCGTGATCGTCAGGCGCCGGATGCCGAACAGCGCCGCGAGATGATCGAGGTCCGTGCCGACCGCGTAGGCGAGCATCACGGCGCGTGCGGCGTCGTTCACGCGTTGCCGCAGCACGATCTCGCGGTACGCGTTCTCCTGCAGCAGCTTCACGACCGGCTCCGATTCGAGCGCGAGCGTCGCGGCGATCTCGGCCTGTTCGTCGGCCGGGTAGAGCGACACGAACCGTGCCTTGCGCGCAGCAAGCAGGGCTTCGTAGTCGATCGTTTCGACGACGTCGGGTGACGGCAGCTGCGAGAGGTCGATCGGCGTCACGCTCATGCCGGGCTCCCGTTCGTCATCGGCACGCGGGTCGATACGGCCGTGCCGTTCTCGCCGGTCCAGCCTTCGATGTCGAGATAGACCGACCCGGCGGCCGCATTCGCGTCGTCGGCGGCGAGCACGACGCGGGTGAGCGTCAGGCGCGGCTCCCAGCGCATGAGCGCCGTCGCGACGGCCGCGTACAGCCGGGTGCGCACGGTGCCGTTGCCGGGTGCGTCGATCAGATCGGGCAGCTCGGAGCCGAACGTGCGGCGTTTCACGCACGACGCGAGCGGCGTCGTCACGATCCTGCCGATCGACTGGTAGAAGTGGTCCAGGCCCGAGATCGAGCGGCCGGTGTTCGCGTTCATGCCTTTCATTGCGGTGCGCTCACGAGTTGTCCATCGCCTTGTTCGCGATGCGTGTGATGCGGGAGGCTGATGCCCTGGGATTTCACTTCGCGGGTGAAGGTGGCCGCGCCGTCGATCTGCATCGTGGCGCCGCCGCCGGTGCCGCCGGTGCCGGTCATGCCGGATTCGAACGCGAACGGGCCCTTGACCGTCATCGCCCCGGTGCAGGTCGTCTGCGGCGCGTCGAACGTGATGCGCTCGGCCTTCACGGTGGCGTCGCGGGTCTGCACGACGACCGATCCCGGCGCGACGATGCGCACGGTCGCACCGGCGGGCAGCTCGGCCGTGAGCGCATGCGCGGCGTGGTCGTACGTGATGCTCGCGCCGTCGGGATAGACACATGCGTGGGTGTCCGGGCTCGAGGCAGGGGCCGGTGCGGCATTCGAATAGACGCCGCGCAGCGCGACGCCTTGCGCCGGATCGCCCATCGGGCAGAGCAGCACGACCTGTTCGCCCGGTGTCGGCGGCAGCCAGTCGCGCGTGCTGCCGGCGGTGCCGGCAACCCACGGAATCCAGTTGGTCTGCAGGCCGCTGCCGTCGGAGTCGGCGTCGCCAACCGAGACGCGGCACAACGCGGCCGCATGGTCGACCGCGAGGATCGTTCCTTTGCGCACCGCGTTGCGTGCCTGCCGTTGAATTTCATTTGCGTCCATGCAGCCATGGTGACGGTCCGGCAGCCAGGGTGCGAGCGATGGCCTGTGTCGTCGCAACGAGGACAGCGCGCACCGGATGCCGGCATGAACGCGCGCGTCGAGAATCGCATCACCGGTCAGCGTGAGGATGGCGTCGTGCGCCCTGGCGATGGGGTTGCGAGGCTGGAATGCGGGAGCGGATCGACGTCGCAGCGGCGACTTGGCGGAGATGCGACGGGTTGCGTGGCGACGAAATGCAGATGGGGGTGTCGCGGCGGAGAGCCGCATAGACGGGACGTTGGTGCAAGGGGCACATGGAAGTGCCGCCATGGGTGATGCTGTCAATGCAGCTCGCATCGCCTGCACCGGCTGATTCGACGGCAATGCGCGAGCGGGGAAGCGGGCGATCGGCGTTGCGATCGTGGCGCGAGGATTCGTTACGGTGGGCGAAACGAGGCGGCCGAAACGAGATGGCCGGCTGCCGCGCGCAGCCGTTGCCGGGGCGAATGCATGCGGAAGAACACCGCGCACTCACGGCGCACGGCGTTCTCTCGACCGCACGCGACTCCGATGCCGTGTGCGTGAAGGTGGGCTTACCGGGCTTACCTGATCTGCGGCAGCGCGACCCAGGTGAGCGTGTTGGCCGGATCGACCAGCGTGTCGTCGACGTGGGTGATCACGTGCCGACCGTCAGGACCGGTTGCGACGTTGACGCTTTCCGTCAGCGCCAGCCGGATCGACAGGTCGACTGCTGCCGGGTCGCGAACGCCGACCTCGAAGGTGATGCCGCTCGTGCGTGCGGCGGGATTCGTCACGAGATCCGGCTGGTTCTTGCGGACCCATTCGACGATTGCGACGAACACCGGATCCGTGTCGCCGGAGAAATTCGTCGCGAGCACGTGGGCCGTGTACCGGTATTCGAACGACGGCGTCAGCGTGCCGGTGGTCGCAATCGATCCTTGCTCGACGAGCACGGTCAGCGCGCCCGGTTCGGTCCCGAGTGACGGGATGGCGGCGACGAGCGCCCGCCGCAGGCTGTCTGGCTTAATCATGCGGATGCGCTCCGTGGCGGGTTGCGGGTGTGCCGGCCTGGCATGCCGCGATCATGTCGACTTGCGCCGCGCAGGTCGCCCACGCGGCCTTCGCGAGCGTGAGCGCGGCATCGAGCTCACCGTTGGTGCGGGGCGCGAGCATCGGCAGCGTGCAGGGACTCACCGCCTGGCACGTATTCGACGTAAGCGTCGGCGCCGGTGAGAGCGGGATTGGCTTGCAGGCGGACAACGTCGTCAGGCAGACGAGTACCAGCCCAGGCGCGAAGCGCGGCGTTTTCATCGGTCAATCTCCGGTTTTCAAGTCGGGTGGCGTCGAGCTTCGATGCGATCGCGGCCTGCGAGCGGTCGAGCCGGGCCTGCTGTCGTGCGCGCTCGGCGGTGTCCTGCCGCATGCGCGAGATGACGTCGTCGCGCCCGGCAAGCGCCTGTCGTGCGTCGACGAGTTGCTGCCGTGTGGCGCCCAGGTCGGCGCGCAGCGCATGCACGACCAGCGCCGCGGCGGCGCATGCGGCAAGCGCGGCGATGCAGGCGGCGAATTTCGCGACGAGCCCGTTCATGCGGCGGACGGGGCGCCGGCCGATGCGGATCCGCCCGGCGTCGACGCGGCCGGTTGCGACGCATAGCGGTCATAGGCGCGCGCGAGCTTCACGTCGTAGAGGTTCGCCGCGTAGTCGGGGCCGTTGTACGCGCGTGCGAATGCGGCCCACTGGCGGGCGGCGAGCGCGCGGCGCAGCGCGTCGTCGGCCGCGATGTAACGGACGAAGGCGTCGAGATGCCGGGCTTCGCCGCTTTCCATGCACGCGACGAATTCGTCGATGCCGGCATAGCCGAGGCGCGCCCAGTGATAGCCCATCACCTGGAACGCGCCCCAGCTCGCGGATTCCCACGCGGCGCCGGCATCGATCGACTCGGCCGTCGCGAGACGCGTGTATTCCGCGGCGCCGCCGCGATAGCCGCCGCGTGTGCGCGACACGATGTCCGGCTGCCGCGCCGCGAACGGTGCAGGATCGATGCCGCGTGCCTGCAGCCGCTTCCAGAACACGTGGCGTTCGAACAGGATCACGGGCCGGCCGTCGGGCAGGAACCCGGCGCCGCGCGACTCGACTTCGTTGACCGCGCGAATGCACGCGAGCGGCACGTCGAGCGTGCGTGCGGCGCGTTCGAGATCGGCGAGCGCGAGGTGGGTCGGATCGCGCCGGCCGGTGGCCAGCGCGGCGCAGGTCTTCGGGCCGGCGATGCCGTCGTCGACGAGGCCGGTGTTCCGTTGCAGCGCGATCACGGCGGCTTCGGTCGCCGCGTCGTAGAGGTGCGTGACCTGCACCGGATAGCCGGCGCGGATCAGCCGGCGTTGCAGCAGGCCGACGTCGTCGCCGTGGTCGCCGAGGCGGCGGGTCTTCATGATTCATTCACTCCTGAGCAGGCGGGCGACGTTGCCGCGCGTGCCGCAGACGGACATCGCCAGCAGGACGGCGGTAGCCGCTTCGAAGAAGCCGACGGAGCCGGCATGCAGCAGCAATTCGATCGATGCGCCGCCGGCGACCGCCACGACGATCCAGGCGAACCAGGACGCGCGATGCCGGTGCCGCGCGCCGTTGCGCCGGTAGGTGAGCACGCGCACGAGCACGGCGACGTAAGCGCAGAGCGCGATCAGCACGAGCGGGAGCGGCATGTCATCCCCCCTTGCGGAACAGCGCGAGCAGGTCCAGCGTCTTGACCCGTTCGATGAGTTGCAGCGTGACGGCGATGACGAGCGCGGCCGCGAAGAACGCGGCGACGCCCGTCGAATGGATCGGGGTGGCGCCGACGATTTCCGGCGCGGCGAGATAGCCCATCACGAGCGAGATCAGCAGGTACGCGGCGCGCCGTGCGACGCCGATTTCCTTCGACGTGACGACCACGAGCGCGGCGCCCGTGAACGCGCCGATCAGCGCGTTGCCGTCGATGCCGGGCGCGAGCCCGGCGACGCCGATCGCGGCGGACAGCATCGCGGCGGTGGTGAGGTTCGGTTCGGCCATGCGGGCGATTCCAGGGTCAGTCAAACAGTTGCAGCAACGGCCGGGCGCGCATGGCGGTGTCGAGCGGCGGCAAATGGACGGGCGTGCCGGCCGGCAGCACGACGCCGAGGCTGGCGAGCCCGGTGTTGGCTTCGAGCACGGTTTCGACGGTGCCGTCCGTGCGGCCGTAGTGGCGCCAGCACAGCGCGTCGACGGTGTCGCCCTGCAAGGTGCGCACGATCATGGCCGGCGCTCCCGATGCGGGAACGCGACGCAGTCGCCGGCCGGCGCGTGGTGGAGGCTTGTCGATGTCGTGCTGCTTGCCATGGCGAGGTCCCGGGCAGTGAGGCAGTGGAGAGGGTTCCCATGGTCGAGCTTCGCCGGGCGGCGTTCAACGACACGCATGCGTGGCCTGTGCGGAGACGCAGCGCGGCGCGTGTCGCGACGTGCATCGGGCCTTACGCTTTCCGTGGGGAGTGCTTGATGGGCGCTTGGCGGGCACGTCACGGGCGGATGCGGTGTGAGCCGTGCAGCCGGATTGCAGCTGGCGTGAGCCGGGGCGGCCTTGATTGACCTTGTGCAGCCTTGGTTTTGCGCCGTGCGACGCGTGTCGAGCCCTTGCCGGGCAAGGGCGGGGGGAACGTCGGTAAAACTCCGAAGGCAGGGGTTGCGCAGCGGATTGGCATCAGTCGCTCGGATTACGCGAAACGCGAAAAACGCGAAAAACGCGAGAAGCTGCGCAAGTCGGTGCGCAGGAAGATCGCGGCCGCGCTCGGCATCCCGCTGGCGCAGCTCGATTTCTGACGCGGGGGCCGGCGAACGCGCCGGCCGCCCGGACAGCCGGCGTGCCGATGTCGGGTTGCCTCGCCGTTGTGCGAGAATCGCCCGCAACGACACTCCAAGCGACGATCGCGGCGGCCGTCCGCGCATCGCGCCGACTCCCGATGGCTGCCATCCTGTCTACCTCGACCGCAGTCGATGCCCGCGCGCTGACCGATGCGCAGCAGGCGCTGCTCGCGCGTCTGCACGCCTATTCCCCCGACGACCCGACCGCGCCGCTGCCGTACAGCCTCTGCCTTGCCGAAGCCGAAGGCTGGTCGCATGCGCACGCGCTGGCCGTGATCGACGAATACAAGCGCTTCGCGTTTCTCGCGCAGGCGGCCGGACATCCGGTCACGCCGTCGGTCGCGGTCGATGCCGCGTGGCATTTCCACCTGCAGTACACGCTCGAATACTGGGACGTCTTCTGCGCCGGCGTGCTGCGCGCGCGGCTGCATCACATGCCCGGCACGGGCGCGCCGGACGAGGCCGCCGTGTACGCGCAGCGCTATCGCGACACGCTCGACAGCTATCGCCGGCTGTTCGGCTGCGAGCCGCCCGAAGCGATCTGGCCGCGCCCCGTGGCCGAGCCGGCCGTGCTCGCCGACGCCCCGGTGCAGCGCGCAGAACTGCGCGACGGCCCGTCGAGCGAGCCCGCCGCGCGCCCGCGACGCTGGCGGCGCTTCGCGAAGTTCGCGTGGCCGACGGCGGCGATCAGCGTCGCGGCGACCTGCGCGAGCGCGAGCGATTTCAATGTGCTGGACTTCTCGGGGCCGGACTTTCTCGGGTTGTTCTACGTGCCGCTTTGCGTTGCCGCGCTGCTGCTGATCGCCGGCCTGCAGTGGATCGAATACCGCCACCGTGCGTGGGGACCGCGCGCCCCCGAATCGTCACCCGACCTGAGCGCGGAGGAAGCGGCGTATCTCGCGGGCGGCGGCGCGCGAATGGCGCAGGTCGCGATGCTGTCGCTCGCGCATGCCGGTGCGATCGAGCTGCGGATGAGCAAGGTCCACGGCGCGCGGGTGCGGATCGACGATCCGCGACACGCAGGCGCGTATGGCGCCGACTGGGAATGGCTGAGGCGGCAACCCGGTGGCGAGACGAGCTGCCACGCGTTTCGTCAGCGTCTCGCGTGGCGCGAAGCCGACTGCGCCGCAGCGTTGCAGCGCAAAGGCTGGCTCTGGGCGCCGGGCGAGATGCGGGCGACGCGGATGGCCGCGCGCGCGATCCTGCTGCTCGTGTTCGGCGCGGGCGCGGCGAAGCTCGCGGTCGGCCTGAGCCGCGGCCGGCCCGTGCTGCTGCTGATGATTGTCATGGCGGCGTTCATGGTCGCGTACCACTTCATGGTCGGACGCCTGCCCGGCTTCGGGTGCGGCGGCATGACGCGCAGCGGCGAGGCGGCGCTCGACGCGCACCGCGACCAACGCCGGGGTGACCGCGCGACGCCGGACGGGCTCTTGTGGACGGCCGCGCTGTTCGGCGCCGGCGCGCTCGCCGGCACCGGGTGGGCCGCGCATTCGAAAGTGCTGATGGCACCGCCGCCCGTTGCCGTGCAAACCGGCGGGTCGAGCGGTTCGTTCGACTCGGACGCCGGGGACAGCAGCAGTTCGAGTTCGTGCAGTTCGTCGAGCTCATGCAGCTCGAGCAGTTGCGGCGGCTGTTCGAGCAACTGAGCGCAGGCCGCGCTGCCGGGATAGCCCGCCGGGCCGCCAGCGTCAGGCAGGCGGCACGGCGCGCGCCGAACTACGCGATCGCGGCATCGGCGGGCGTGCGTGCCTGCGCGGCACGCCCGTCGCCCGCCTCGACGATCAGCGTCCAGTCGAACGCCGGCAGTGCGCAGAGCTGCTCGACGGTAGCCGTGTACTCGTGCGCGGGCGCGTGCAGGTAGCGTACCTTGTCGGTCCATTCGGGCAGCGGCGCCTGTGACGAGGTCACCACGACCGCCAGCAGATCCTGTTCCGGCCGCCTTGCGATTTCCTGCAGGCTCAGCCGGACCTTGTCGAGGTCACCCTCGGCGTCCAGGATCAGCGCGCCGGGGATCGGCGCATCCGGCCGGCCGGGCGGGGTGTCGACAGCGCCTTTGTCGATGCACTGCTGATACACATGGCGATAGCGCGGCAGCGCCTGCTGCAGCGCGTGATGCTTGCGGACCTTCGCCTGCGCCGTGCGCGCGAGCCCGCGGCGCAGCGCCGGGTTCGTGATCAGCCGGTCGAGCGCGTCGACCCAGGCCTGCGGCGCATCCGGGACCAGCAGGCCGTCGCAGCCGTCGTGCAGCGCGAAGCGATAGGCTGGCCGGTCGCTGACGATCGAGGCGATGCCGGCCGCCGCGTATTCCTGCCACTGGATCGTGCTCGTGCCGGCGTTGTAGTCGTGGTCGGCGAGCGGCAGCAGCGCGATGTCCCAGCGCCGTTCCGGCAGGCGTTGTGCGTGCGCGTCGTAGTCGTGAAGCTCGGGCTCGCACCCGGCGGCCGGGTGGCCGGCCCAGCCCGGCGGGACGTCCGCGCCGACGAAACTCACCCTGACCTTGCCGGGATGGCGCGCGCAGATCGCCTGCAGCGCCGCGTCGACGAGCGCGAAGTTGTCGGCGCGCAGCGACGCGCCGGCGATGCCGATCGTCACGCAGTCGTCGCCGCGCGCCGCCACGGGGCGGTAGAACCGGTCGAAGTCGACGCTGTCGGGCAGCACGTGAACGCGCGGGTGCGACAGCCGGTAGCGGCTGGCGATGTACGGCGTGGATACGATCACGGCGTCCGCGTTGCGCAGCACGAGCTCGATCCCCGCGCGGGCCATCCCGCCTTGCGCGGCGAGCGGATGCGCGGCCGGCAGGTCGGTCAGCAGGTCGTCGGTCTCGTAGATCACCGGTTTTTCATGCCTGAAGATCGTATACAGGTCGTTGCCCGTCAGCATGCCGGGCGTCAGCCGGTGCAGCAGGATGGCGTCGGCCGTGGCCAGCGCGCTGCTGTCGATCTGGCCGTCCCGGATGCCCGGGACGAGTTCCCATTCGTCGTTCAGCAGACCGAACGGCAGCGTGAGGCGAATTCGCGACGACGCGCATGCGTCCGGATCGATCGAATACACGATCAGACGCTTGCGGCGCGGTGCGGCGTCCGCAGTCGCGGCGACGGGCGCCAGCGTCCGGTTCTCCGCCAGCAGCCGCGCGTACAGCGCACCGTGGCGCGCGGCGTTGCGGCCGATGTCGTGCTGCGCGCGGATCGCATCCTGCGCGGCCGCGGCGAGTTGCGCGCGGGTTTGCGGATGCTCGATCAGGTGCGCGATCGCGTCGATCCACGCGTCGGTGGTGTCGGCGACGAGCCAGCCCGTGCGGCCGTGGACAACCGGGCAGCCTTGCGCCGGCGTGGCGACGAGCACGGTGGCCGCGCCGGCCGCCGAGGATTCGAGCCATGCACGCGGCGGCGCATCGTCGCGCAACGTGACCGGCGCCGCGACCAGCGCGATGTCGAGGTCCGCGCGCTTCAGCGCGTCGGCGTAGCTGTCGTAAGGGGCAGGCTCCGCGATCAGCGTGACATCCGGTTCGCGGTCCCAGCCGGCCGGCAGCGCCGCGCCGACGAACGACACCCGGAGCTTCCCCGGAAACCGGCGGCGGAGTTCGGCCAGCGCCTGGCGGACTTGCTCGAGACGCACGCCGTCGAGACCGGTGCCGGAAACCGCGAGGTTCACGTGGTCGCGCACGCCGGGCGCCGCGCGGTGCAGACGCTCGAGATCGACGCCGGTCGGCAGCGCGTGGACCGATGCGTTGACATGACGGTACTGCCGCACCAGCGCTTCCGACGGCACGACGAGCGCATGCGCGCGCTGCACGGCGCTGCGGATGCCCGCCTTGCGGCGCGCGTTGTCGGTCGCGCCGGGAATGTCGGCGAGCAGCGTGTCGAGCGGCGCGTCGATCTCGAGGACGACCGGCTTGCCGAGCGAGAACAGGTGTTCCAGCGTGGCGGCGGACAGCAGGCCCGGCGTGTCGCCCTGCAGCACGATCAGGTCCGCGCGCTGCAGCGCGTCGGGATCGACGCCGGCTTGCGTGACAGGGAAAGTCAGCGCCCATTCGCGGTCCAGCCGCGCGAACGGCTGCACGAAGCGCAGGCTGGTGCGCGCGTGGTCGGCCGGTTCGGCGGTGACGACCGCGATGCACGAGCGCGGCGCTGACGCGGGCTGTCCCTGGGCGGCGGCGCCCGTCGCGACGGCCTGCGCATCCAGTTTGTCCGCGTGGGCCTGGGTCCGCTCGACGAAGTTCCGCAACTGCTGCCAGAAGGTTTCCTCTTCCTTCAGGTAGACGCTGCGCGCTTCGTGAACGGTGGCCTTCGCGTGGGCGATCTCGTGTTCGTCGAGCCCCCACGCGATGCCCTTGCCGTCCATCACCCACCGGGTCGGCTCCGACAGCGACGCGTCATTCATGATGCACACGACCGGGCAGCCGCACAGCAGCGCTTCGAACACGGCGGTGGACCATTCGTACATGTACACGCACTCAACCTGTCGGAACAGCGCCGCGAGTTCGTGCGCCGAACGTTCCGGCACGCGGGTCGAGATTTCGATCGACTCGGCGGTGACCGGATGCAGCGTGCCGCCGCGCCGCAGGTGGCGATTGATGAAGACGGCCGTGCCGTTGCGGCGGGCATCGTCGACACCGTCGCTGTTGAAGATGCGCGTGTCGACCAGCGGCATGCGCAGCAGGTCCGCTTTCCAATCTTCGGGTACCAGCGACGGCCCGAACGTGAAGATGAGGTCGTTCGGTTGCAGGCTGATCGGTTCGCCGTTGATGCGTCCGGGCTCGGCCAGCAGGTAGCGCACGACGCAGCGCGCGTTGAACGGATTGCCGGCGACGACGTCCGGATAGACGACGATCGGGCTGCGATTCGCGCGGGCGTGCGCCTGCACGATGTCGTGGGTCAGCGGCGGCGTGCGCAGCTCAGGATGCACGACCGGCGTGCAGACGTACGCTTCGTGGCCGAGCAGGTTCAGCACGTGGCACAGGTAGTGCATCGCGCGAATTCCGCCGGAGGTCTGCCGGAAATTCGGCGCGTGTATGTAGTACGGGTGGTCGAGTCGCGTAAAGATGCGCGAACCGCCGTGCGCCGAGCCAGGTTGGGGAGTCGTCATCGTTATCGGGTGCGGTAGAAATTGAAGACCACGTCGAGGATGCGATCCTGTTCGGCTTCGGTCATGTCGTGGTACAGCGGCAGCCGGACGAGCCGGTCGGCGACGAGGTCCGTCACCGCCATGCCGGACCCGCAGCGCCCGTAGCGCTGGCCGGCCGGCGAACTGTGCAGCGGCACGTAGTGGAACACCGCGTTCACGCCCACCGCGCGGATCTGCTGCAGCAGTTCGGTGCGTTCGGCGAGGTCGCGTGCGAGGAAATAGAACATGTGGCCGTTGCCGCGCTCGGCGAGCGAAATCGCGGGCAGCTCGATCAGCCCGTCCGCGTGCAGCGGCTGCAGCGCGTCCTGGTAGCGCTGCACGGTCGCGCGCCGCTGCGCGGTGATCACGTCCGCGTGCTCGAACTGCGCGTACAGGAACGCCGCGATCAGCTCGCCCGGCAGGAACGACGAGCCGACGTCGACCCAGGTGTACTTGTCCACCTGCCCGCGGAAGAACTGACTGCGGTTGGTGCCCTTCTCGCGGATGATCTCCGCGCGCTCGACGAGGCGCGGGTCGTTGACCAGCAGCGCGCCGCCTTCGCCCGAGATCACGTTCTTGGTCTCGTGGAAGCTGAGGCACGCGAGGTGGCCGAGGCTGCCGAGCGGTTTGCCGTTCCACGTCGACTGCAGCGCCTGCGCGGCGTCCTCGATCACCCACAGGTCGTGGTCCGCCGCGAGCTGCCCGATCACGTCCATGTCGCATGCGACGCCCGCGTAGTGCACCGGCACGATCGCGCGCGTGCGCTGGGTGATCGCGGCGGCGATCTGCGTCTCGTCAAGGTTCAGCGTGTCGCGGCGGATGTCGACGAACACCGGCGTCGCGCCGCGCAGCACGAACGCGTTGGCGGTCGACACGAACGTGTAGGACGGCATGATCACTTCGTCGCCGGGCTGCACGTCGGCGAGGATCGCGGCCATCTCGAGCGCGGCCGTGCACGAGTGCGTGAGCAGCGCGCGCTGGCAGCCGACGCGCGCTTCCAGCCAGCGGTGGCAGAGCTTCGTGAACGCCTGGTCGCCGGCGAGGCCGCCCTGCTCGACCGCTTTCGCGATGTAGTAGAGCTCCTTGCCGACCACGAACGGGCGGCCGAACGGAATGCAGTCGAGATTGGGTGGGCCGAACATGGTCAGGCTCCGCGGTAAGGGGGACGTTTGGCCGCGCGGCTCGCGCGCGGCGCCGCTCAGTTGTCCTTGCGGACGAGAATCGTGAATTCGTACAGGCCGTAGTCGTGCAGCAGCGCGACGTGGCGCGAATAGCGGCGCTTGCAGCGATCGAACAGCGCGCACGGGTCCGCGTAGTACAGGAGGTCCGGGCGCATGAACGGCGGATCGGAATACGACGTCAGGCAGTTGAACGCGAAGCCCAGCCGGCTCGTCGCGTGCAGCGTGTCGAGCGTCGCGTGGATGTAGTCGAGCCACGCGTCGTCGCCGTGACCGCGCCTGACGTTGAAGATGCCGGATGCGATCCCGTAGTCCGACGCGGCCTGCGGCACCGCGCCGACATGAAACGCGACGTTCGCGTCGTCACGGTAGCGCTGCCGCGCGGCGTCGACCATGTCGGACGAGATGTCGTAGCCCGCATACGCGAAGCCGTCCGGCAGCGCGCGCGCCTTCAGGAAATCGACCAGCGCGCCGTAGCCGCAGCCGATGTCGTTCACCGAGTGGCCGCCGGACGCGGGCAGGATCTTCGTCAGTTGTTCGAAGCGCAGGAACTGGCCGGTTTCGCCGTTCCAGTCGACGCCGCGCGCGGTCGCGCCGTGCTCCGCCAGCCGCGCGCTGTAGTACGCGGCCACTTCTTCCAGCAGGCTCGCATGCCGGGATTCGCTCATGGACATCACCTCAGTCTTTCGAGGTCAGCGCGTACCGGCGCGCTTCGGGACCGCAGTTGAACAGCACGTCGAGCACCGTCACGCCGTGGACGAAGTCGCCCCATTGCTGCGGATACTCGGGATAGGTCGGATAGTCGAACCAGCGCACCGCGACGCCGGCATCGGCGAACAGGTTCTCGTCGAGGTAGCTGCGCGCGGCCGGGCCGGACAGGTACTCGGTCGCGCCCGCCTGCACGCACAGGTTCAGCAGCTTCTCGGTGCGGTCGCCGTGCAGCGCATAGTCCGACGTCGACGACACGCGCGTGCCGATCTCCAGTTGCCGGAGGACCCACGTCAGCATCGCGAAATTCAGCTCGCTCAGCATCCCGTAGGTGCGACCGGTGTAGAGCGTTTCGAGCTCGTCCGCATAGCGCGCGAAGTGCGGCGCGCGCGCGTAGTTCTGCTGCAGGGCCTTCCAGTGCAGCGGCGCCCAGTCGGCGCCGTCGATCTCGGTTTCGCGGATCGACTGGTGATACTTGCCCTTCACCTTCACCGGCACGCTCAGCCATTGCACGCCCTGCGGCGTCTTGATCTGGTTGCGGTTGCGCCAGTCGCGGCGCGTGTACTGCGCGTCATCGTAGAGGATGAACTCGTCGCTGGCGGCGATCAGGTCGAAGTAGCCCTTCCACGGAATGTAGTTGGACTGGACGATCGCCACCCGCTTCGCGTCGCGGTTCATGGTCGCACCGCTCATGCCGGAATGTGGCCGTACCGGTACATGTCGACGAGCTCGGGCGGAATGCCCCAGTCCGTTGCGCCCAGCTTGTCGTGCAGCGCCTCCAGGTCCGCGCGGATCGCGTTCTGGAGCTGTTCGACCATGCGGTTGCGCGCCGGCACGAAGTCGTGCTGGTACGCGGCATTGATCTGATGGCGTACCGTCTTCGCGATCGCGGCCTCGCGCGTCATGTTGCGGATCAGCGGGCGTTCGGGCGCGAGTTCCGCGTAGCGCGGATCGATCGGCTCGCCGCGCATCGCCGCGACGAGATCGCGGCTCAGCACCGGCGACAGGTGGAAGCCGTCGCGCTTGGTGCCGCCGAGAATCCACAGGTCGCGCACGCTGGTTTCGCCGAACAGCGGATACAGGTCGGACGTCGTCGGCCGCCAGCCGACGTTGACGTTGACCAGGCTCGCGCGCGAGAAGCGGGTGTTGATCTGGTCCATCGCGGACTTGAGCAGCGTGTACGCGCTGCCGGCGTGGCCGTGCTCGTGCGGCACCGGGCTGATGTAGTTGCTGGCGCCGACGAGGGTCCGGTCAGGCCCGTGCGGCGCCGAATATACACCGCACGCGAGGCCGCGGTTGGTCGTGCGCACGCAGTGCGTGTGCACGTTCTCCGCGCTCTGCAGTTCGACCGACATGCCGACGCCGTAGAACATCCGCTGCACCGGCAGCTCGGGCAGGCTCGCCTGCAGTACGCGCGTCACGTTGGCGCCGTTGCAGAGGATGAAGCGGTCCGCGCCGAGCATGCTGCCATCGGACAGGCGCGCCCCGGTGACGCGTCCGGCCGCGGTGTCGAGCCGCTCGACCTCGGCGTCGATGAAGCGCACATTGCCGGCTTGCGCGACCGACTCGGTCAGCGCATCGAGAAACTGTTTCGGATTGACCCAGCCTTCGCGCTTCAGGAAGACCGCCTTCAGCGCGCGATAGCGCGGGTCCGGATGATAGTTCGGGATCCCTGACGGATCGACCGCCTCGCAGGGCTCCTCGAATTCGCGGCAGAACCGCTGCATGGCCGCGAAGTTCTCGTCGTCGAGCGCGTCGGTCGCCGCGTTGTTCAGCACGAAGGTGCCGAAGCCGTGCGCGATCGCGCGCTCCGGCGTGCAGATTTCAGCGAATACGGCGGGCCAGGCCGCCGTCGCGCCGCGGCTCAGCTCGAACTTGAAGCGGTCGATCGGCGTGCCGAGCGAATCGCCTTCCAGCTCGGTAAACGAATTGAGCATCGCCGCCGCAGCGCGCGTGGCCGAGCCGGGCCGATGCGCGTGGCCGACGATCACGAGCTCGACGCCCGGGTCGGCCCGCTGCCATGCGCGGGCCGTCATCAGGCCGAGAATGCCGTTGCCGAGGATGGCGATTTTCATTTGCGTGCGCCTCCACCCTCGGGGAATGACAGGTAGCACAGCGACGGATAGGCCGCCGCCTTGTGGATCTGGTGCGGACGGTTGCCGAGCAGGTCGCGCAGGTAATGGACGCCTTCCGCGGGCAGCTGGCCGCCGCGGGTGAGCTGCCAGAACGCGACGACGCCGCCGGGCACCAGCCGCTCCATCACCGCGTCGAACGCGTGCCGGGTCGGCTCGATCACGTTCAGGTCGAACCACGCGAGCGCGACCATCTCGCCGGGATGCGCTTCGTCGAACGCCGCCAGCGTGTCGCGGCAGTCGCCTTCCCATACGTGGTGCTTGTCATGCACGTGCCCCATCGCGTTGCTGCGCTCGTGCAGGTTCAGCAGCTTGCGCAGCAGGTCGGCGTACTCGCCGGACAGCGAGTACGTGCCGTCGGAGAACAGCTTGCGGTCGCGCGTGTCGTGCTCGGCGAAGCCCGTGTAGCCCGTGAACGTATCGAATGCATGGATGCGGCGCTGGAAGTTCAGCGGCTCGAGAATCGCGCGGAAGTTCTCGCACAGCACGGCGGTCTGCCCGCGCCACGTGCCGAGATCGAGGATCGCGCCCGGCAGCGGCACGATTTTTTGATAGATCTCAAAGGTCGCGAGAATGCGTGCGAGGAGCGAGCCGCGCACGAACAGGCCGAGCGACCGTTCCAGTTCCTCGCGCGTCGCGGGGTAGGTCTGCATCAGGTCGAACAGTTCGCGGCGCGCCGCGAGCTGATCGCCATCTGCGTTGGTGATGATCGCTGATTCGTGCATACACAGGGCTCCAGGCACAAAGGGTGTGACCGGACGAGCGCGTGTCGGCGCGGTGGCATCGGAATGCGCAACCGTCCGAGCGTCGCAAGTCGGACATCTTTCTGCGATCAAGTCTAGCGAGCGCCGCCAGGATCGAATGTCGGATTAGCGGGTGGTTTCACCCCGCATTTCGACGGATACGCGGGTGCCCGGTGCGCATTCGGGGGCGCCCGCGGGTGCGGCTTGCAGTCGCGGGAATAACGACCAATTCCAGCACCTGCTCGCCAAATTGGAACGCGGCGTGCGCGAGGAGAATTCGGACACGTCGGAGACCGTCGGTGCGTGCGTCCGCGGGCGAAGGCGTGCGCCGACGCAGCGGTGCCGGCCGCGATTCGAATCCCGTATTGGCTACCAGGACGACATAGCATCATGATGCCCACCTCCCCCGCCGCCGCCACGATCGAACAGGCGCTGGCGCACCATCAGGCCGACCGGCTGGAAGAGGCCGAGACGCTGTACCGGCGGATCCTCGACACCGATCCCCGGCACGCGGACGCGCTTCACCTCCTCGGCCTGATCGGCCATCAGTACGGGCGCTATCAGGAGGCATCCGACCTGATCATGGCGGCGATCGAGGTCAAGCCGGACGCGATGTACTACTACAACCTCGGCAACGTGATGCAGGCGGACAACCGTCACGCCGCCGCCGCCGAGTGCTTCCGTCTCGCCATCGAGCTGCGACCCGACTACGTCGATGCGTACAACAACCTCGGCAACGCGCTGCGGCTCGCCGGCGACGCCCGCGCGGCCGTCGATGCGTTCTGCCAGGCCATCGCGCTGAAGCCGGACAACGGCCAGGCCTACAACAACCTTGCGAATGCGCTGTTCGACCTGAACGAGATTCCGGCCGCGCTCGAGGCTTACCGGCACGCGGTCGCGCTGCGCCCCGAATTGCCGGAGCCGCGCAGCAACCTGCTGTTCGCGAGCCACTGCAGCGAAGCGTTCGACCACGACGCCTATCTCGCCGAGGCCGCGCGCTATGACGAAGTCGTCACGCGGTGCGCGACGCCGTGGACGGACTGGCTCGTCGACCTGACCGCCCGCGCCGGGCGGCCGCTCAAGGTCGGCATCGTGTCGGGCGACCTGAAGGCGCATCCGGTCGGCTATTTCATCGAGAGCATGCTGAAGCATCTCGACGCGAACCGGATCGAGATGCATGCGTACCCGACGCGCGACATCGAGGACGACGTGACCGCCCGCATCAAGCCGGCCTTCGCGACGTGGACCTGCATTGCCGGCCTGAGCGACGAAGCGGCGGCCGCGCGTGTCCGCGCGGACCGCATCGACGTGCTGCTCGACGCGGCGGGCCACACGGTCTACAACCGCCTGCCGCTGTTCGCGTGGAAGCCGGCGCCGCTGCAGGCGAGCTGGCCCGGTTATTTCGCGAGCACCGGCGTGCGCGCGATCGACTACGTGATCGGCGACCGTCACGTGCTGCCGCCCGCCGAGGCCGCACATTTCACCGAGCGGCCGTGGCATCTGCCGGACAGCTATCTGTGCTTCACGCCGCCGGCCGAGCCTGTCGACGTCGGGGCGCTGCCGATGCTCGCGAACGGCCATCCGACCTTCGGCTATTTCGGCAAGCTCGCGAAGATCACCGATCACGTCGTCGCGGTCTGGTCGCGCGTGCTGCAATCGGTCGCGGGCGCGAAGCTGTTCGTGAAGGCGGAGCATCTCGACGATCCGCGCGAGCAGCAGGCGCTTGCCGCGCGCTTCGCGGCGCACGGCATCGACGCGCAGCGCCTGATCCTCGAAGGCCGCTCGCCGCGCGCCGAATACCTGGCCGCGTACCGGCGCGTCGACCTGATGCTGAGCCCGTTCCCGTATCCGGGCGGCACGACGACCGCCGAAGCGCTGTGGATGGGCGTGCCCGTTCTGTGCCGGCGCGGCGAGCGCTTCCTGTCGCACATTGCCGAGAGCCTGCTGCATTCGGCGCGGCTGCCCGAGTGGATCGCGGACGACGACGACGCGTATGTCGCGAAGGCCGTCGCGCAGGTCGGCCAGCCCGCCGAGCTGGCGGCGCTGCGCACGATGCTGCGCGCGCAGGTGCTCGCGTCGCCGCTGTGCGACGCGCCCCGCTTCGCGCGCCACTTCGAGGACGCACTGCACGGCATGTGGGCGCAGCACGTCGAAGCCGCGCCGGGCGCATCTGTGTGAGGCCGCTCACGACGTGACATGCGTGGGCATTTCCACGCCGGCGGCAGGCGGAACATGGCGCCCCGCGCGCTGAACACCGCGCCGGCCGACGTGATCGTCATTCCGACCGGTGGCGCGTGCGCGACACCGTCGTCGGGATGGCACGCGATGGGATGGCGGCGTCGGCCGTGATGATCGGACACGGCGGCAGGCGGATCGACTTCGGACACGATCCGCATTCCTAATGAGCAAAGCAGACGAGATGGACGGAACAGGACAGGCATTGCAGGCGGCGCTGGCGCATCATCAGGCGGGGCGTCTCGCGGAAGCGAAGACGCTGTACGACGCGATCCTCACCGCGCAGCCGGGCCAGCCGGATGCGTTGCATTTCCTCGGGCTGCTGGCGTGCCAGCTGAAGCAGTACGGCGCGGGGCTTGCGCTGATGGAGCAATCGCTCGTCGCGCGGCCGGACGCGTCGTACTTCAACAACCTGGGCAACATGCTGCGCGAAAGCGGCCGGCTCGACGACGCGATCGCGCACTACCGGCGCGCGGTGGGGCTGCGGCCGGACTATCCGGAGGCGCACAACAACCTCGGCAACGCACTGCGCGACGCGCGCGAGCCGGCGGCCGCGATGAAGAGCTGCACGCGCGCGATCGAGCTGCGCCCCGGCTATGCGGAGGCGTACAACAACCTTGGCAACGCGTTGCAAGACCTGGACGACCTCGATGGCGCCGCCACGCACTATGGCCGCGCGATCGAGCTGGACCCGTCGATGGCGATGGCCCACGCGAACCTGAGCGCGGTGCGTCACCGGCAACTGCGCTGCGCGGAAGCGCTCGTGCATGCGCAGGACGCGATCCGGCTCGCGCCGAACCTCGCCGAAGCGCACAACCACGCGGGCAACGCGTATCACGGACTGGACCGGCTCGACGAGGCGCAAGCGAGCCATCGCACGGCCGTCACGCTGAATCCGGCGGACGCCGGCGCGTGCCACAACCTGTCCGTCGTGCTGCTGAAGCTGCAGCGGCTCGACGAGGCGCTCGTGTATTGCCGGCAGGCGTTGCAGGCCGGCCCGCCGGCCGTGTTGATGCACGTCAATCTCGGCGACATCCTGCGCGCGCAGGGCAACGTCGATGCCGCGGTCCACGCGTATCGCGATGCGCTTGCGCTGGTGCGCGACGACGCCGACGATGTCGCGGCGACCGTGCTGAACCGGCTGCTGTTCAGCGCTGCGGCGTCCGCTTGCGTGAACCCCACCGACTACCTGGCCGACGCGCGGCGCTACGGCCGGCACCTGGCCGCGCGTTCGACGCGCCATGCGCACGATCCGCGCGAGCGGGCGGCGCGCGCGCAGGGGCGGCCACTGCGTGTCGGCTTCGTGTCCGGCGACCTGCGCCTGCATCCGGTCGGCATCTTCCTGGAAAGCGTACTTGCGCACCTCGACCGCACGCGCATCGACCTGCGCGTGTATGTGACCACGGACGTGGAGGACGCGATCACCGCGAAACTGAAGCCGCACTCGAGCGCCTGGCGCTCGATCGCCGCGCTGGGTCCGGAGGCGGCTGCGCGGATGATTCACGAAGACGAAATCGACGTCCTCGTCGACCTCGCGGGCCATACGCAGTCGAGCGGGTTGGCCCTGTTCGGCTGGAAACCCGCGCCGGTGCAGGCGAGCTGGCTCGGCTTCTTCGCGTCGACCGGCTGCGACGCGATCGACTACTTCATCGGCGACCGCTACACGCTGCCGGACGCCGAAGCGCATCACTTCGTCGAGCAGCCGTGGCGGCTGCCGGACAGCTTCCTGTGCTTCACGCCGCCGGCCTGCGACGTCGAGGTCGGCCCGCTGCCGATGGCAGCGCGCGGCCATCCGACGTTCGGTTGCTTCGGCCAGCTCGTGAAGATCGGCGACGACGTCGTGCGCGCATGGTCGCGCATCCTGCACACGCTGCCTGACGCGCGGCTGCTGCTCAAGGCGCACGAGCTCGGCCGCGAGGGCGTGCGCGACGCGACCGTCGCGCGCTTCACGCGACATGGCATCGATGCGGACCGGCTGATCCTCGAGGGCGGTTCGCCGCGCGCGGAATACTTCGACGCATATAACCGCATCGACGTCGCGCTGAGCCCGTTCCCGTACCCGGGCGGCACGACCACCGCCGAAGCGCTGTGGATGGGCGTGCCGGTGCTCGGGATGAAGGGCAGCCGGTTCGTCACGCACATCTGCGAAAGCGTGCTGCACGCAGCGGGCATGGGCGAATGGGTCGCTGACGGCGAGGACACCTACGTCGCGAAGGCGATCGCGGCGGTGCGCGACCGCGAGCCGCTCGCGACGCTGCGCGCCGGGCTGCGCGCGCAGCTGCTCGCGTCGCCGTTGTGCGACGCGCGCCGGTTCGCGGCGCATCTCGAAGCGGCGTTCATCGGCATGTGGCAACGCTATACGAACTCGGAACACGAAGCATGAACGATATTCACGACACGCTGCAGTCCGCGCTGGCGCATCATCAGGCGGGGCGTCTCGCGGAAGCGAAGACGCTGTACGACGCGATCCTCACCGCGCAGCCGGGCCAGCCGGATGCGCTGCATTTCCTCGGGCTGCTGGCGTGCCAGCTGAAGCAGTACGACGCGGGGCTTGCGCTGATGGAGCAATCGCTCGTCGCGCGGCCGGACGCGTCGTACTTCAACAACCTGGGCAACATGCTGCGCGAAAGCGGCCGGCTCGACGACGCGATCGCGCACTACCGTCGCGCGGTGGGGCTGCGGCCGGACTATCCGGAGGCGCACAACAATCTCGGCAACGCGTTGCGCGACGCGCGCGAGCCGACGGCTGCGATGGAGAGCTGCGCGCGTGCGATCGAGCTGCGGCCCGGTTACGCGGAGGCGTACAACAATCTCGGCAACGCGCTGCAGGACCTGGGCGAGCACGAAGCGGCGGCGGCGAGCTACGCCAAGGCGGTCGCGCACCAGCCGCAATACGCGGATGCGTACTGCAATCTCGGCAACGCGCTGCATGCGCAGGAGAAATTCGACGATGCCGCGGATGCCTATCGTCGCGCCATCGCGCTGCAACCGGGCTTCCGTGTCGCGCACCAGGGGCTGAGCGAGACGCTGCGCGCGGCAGGTGATCTGCGGGGTGCGGTCGACCATGCGCGCGAGGGACTCGATCCGGGCGACGCGGACGCGCACTGCGTACTGGCCAGGCTGCTGCAGCGCATGAGCGAGTTCGACAAGGCGGTCGAACTGCTCGAGCGGGCGATCGCGATCGATCCCGCGCATGCGCGGGCGTGGGCCTGGCTCGGCGACCTGCGCAACCAGCAGGGCGAATACGGGCAGGCTGTGCAGGCGTGCCGGCACGCGATCGAACTCGATCCCGAACTGGCCGATGCGTACAATTTCCTCGGCTTCGCGTATCACAACCTCAACCTGCTGGCTGCGGCGGAGCTGAGCCACCGGCACGCGATCGACCTGAACCCCGACGATGCCGACGCGCATCACAACCTCGCCGCCGCGCTGTTTCGGCTCGAGAAGTTCGACGAGGCGATGAAGCACACCGAGATCGCGCGGGCGCTCGGCATCGATCCGCTGAAGGTCCAGATGACGCTCGGCGACATCCTGTGGGCGAAAGGAGATCTCGCTGGCGCGCTGGATGCGTTCCGCTCGGCGATCCGGCACGACCTGCATCGCGCGTACTCGCGGATGCTGTTCAACATGTCGAGTTCGCCCGCGTTCGAGCCCCAGGAGTGGGTCGCTGAGGCGCGCCGCTACGGCGAACATCTCGAGCGCGATGCGCTTCCGTTCGAGCACGACCGCGCGCAGCGCGTCGCGCAGGCGCAGGGGCGGCCGCTGCGCGTCGGCTTCGTGTCGGGCGACCTGCGCCAGCACCCGGTCGGCATCTTCCTTGAAAGCGTGCTCGCGCGGATCGACCGGTCGCGCATCGAGCCGCATGCCTATGTGACCTTCGTCGGCGAGGACGACGTGACCGCGCGGCTCAGGCCGAACTTCGCGAGCTGGAAGAAGGTGGTCAGCCTGGGCCGCGAGGAGGCCGCGCAACTGATCCGCGACGACGGCATCGACATCCTGATCGACATGGCAGGCCATACCAACTGGAGCGGCCTGCCGATCTTCGGGCACAAGCCCGCGCCGGTGCAGGCGAGCTGGCTCGGTTTCTTCGCGACGACCGGTTGCCGCGCGATCGACTATTTCATCGGCGATGCGCATACGCTGCCGGCCGACGAGGCGCATCACTTCACCGAACGGCCGTGGCGGCTGCCGGACAGCTACCTGTGCTTCACGCCGCCGCCATACGATGTCGCGGTCGGCCCGCTGCCGATGGCGACTCATGGCGGCGTCACGTTCGGCTGCTTCGGCAAGCTGATCAAGATCAGCGACGAGGTCGTCGCGCTGTGGTCGCGCATCCTGCACGCGCTGCCGGACGCGCGCCTGCTGCTGAAGGCCCATGAGCTCGGCGCCGACGACGTGAACCAGGCGACGCTCAACCGCTTCGCGCGGCATGGCATCGGCGCGGATCGGCTGATCCTCGAAGGCGGTTCGCCGCGTGCGGAATACTTTGCCGCGTATAACCGCATCGACATCGCGCTGAGCCCGTTCCCGTACCCGGGCGGCACGACCACGGCCGAAGCGCTGTGGATGGGCGTGCCGGTGCTCGGGATGAAGGGCAGCCGGTTCGTCACGCACATTTGCGAAAGCCTGCTGCACGCGGCGGGCATGGGCGACTGGATCGCGGAGGACGAGGCGGCGTACCTCGCGAAGGCCGTCGCGTTCGCGCGCGACCGCGACGGGCTGGTGACGCTGCGTGCAACCCTGCGCGAGCGCGCGCTGGCGTCGCCGCTGTGCGACGCGTCGCGCTTCGCACGCAACCTCGAGGACGCGCTGCACGGCATGTGGGCCCGCTACGCGGCCGGCGAGACGGCGCCCCGGGACGCGTGACGAGCGGGATCGCGCCACGGCTGGAGGCCGCGCTCGCGCATCGTCGGGCCGGCCGCCCGAGATGATCGACGCGGCCGTCGAGCGCGCGACGCGGGCGTAGCCGGCGCGATCCGGCTCGCGCTCCCGCCTGCAGGCGAAAAAAAGCCGCATTGAAGCGGCTCGACGGTACGGCGACAACGGACCGCTCGACTGGCGGCGTCTTTTAATTCGACATGCGCGGCGGGCGAGACGCCCGGCCGGTCACAGCATGCCGGCCTTCTGGTACTGGCTCGCGGCCTTGATCCGCTCCTGGGACTGCGCAAATTCCGCAGCCAGGCGGTCACGGTCCGTCTGCGCATGCTCCGTGATCGACGCGTCGATCGCCATGATCTGCCGTACCTGGTCCAGCACGTCCGGGGTCTGCTCGCCGGACAGGTTCATCAGCAGCGGCGAGCGTTCGTCGACGAGAGCCGCGACGCGCACCCAGTCGCGTGCATCGGCCGCCGACTGCATGGCACGGGTCAGGTCGAAGGCGCGGGACAGGGTGTCGTTCGTCATGGTTCGGCTCCGAAGGGGTGCGGCCAAGGCTTACTTGTTGTTGGCCATCGCGCCGGCGCTGTTCTGGCCGCCGAACAGCTGGGTCAGGTAGCGGGTGTTGTTCGACATCGTCGCCATCAGCGTGTTCAGCGCGGTGAACTGCGCATTGTATTGCTTGGTCAGCTGGTCCGAGTAGGTCTGCAGCTGCGTCGCCTGACTCTGCACGCTCTTCAGATCGGCGTTGATCGCGTTGGTGCGCTGGTCGATCAGGCCGGACGTCTGCGTGTACGAGTTAATGTTCGCATTGAGCGCCTGGGCGATGCCGTTCGTCTGGTTGAAGATCGCCGTCACCGCGGAACTGTTCGACTTGAGCGCGGTGGTCAGCGCGGCGGTGTCGACCGACATCGCGCCGGTCGAGTCCACGTTGATGCCGATGCTGCCGAGCGCATAGGTCGTGCCGCCCGTCGTGACGCCGCTGCTGAGCGTCGTCGCGAGTGTGTTCCTGATCGTGTTCATCATCGCGTCGCCGAGCAGCGGGCCGGCGGTCTTCGCCGTCGGGTCGTAGCTCGTCAGCGATTTCGCGGTATTCACGAAGTTGGTATATGCGGTCGCGAAATTGTTGATCGCGGTCGTCGCCGCGGCCGTGTCCTGCGACAGCGTGACGGTTTGCGTCGTGCCGACAGCGGCCTGCGACAGCGCCAGCGTGACGCCCGTCAGCGCGCCCGACACGTTGTTCGACGCGCTCGACACCGGCGTGCCGTCGATCGTCAGCTTCGCGTCGGCGGCCGGCGTGACCGTCGTGTACCCCGACGTCAGTTTCGAGTTGACGCCCGTGCCCGTGATCGAGATCGTGTTGGCCGCACCGGTGGCGTTCGACTGCATCACGAGATGCTGGCCGTCCGAACCGGTGATGACCGACGCGGTGACGCCGGCATTGCCGGACGCGGAGTTGATCGACGACGCGATGTCGGACAGCGACGCGCCGGCCGCCACGTTGACGTTGAACGCGGGGTTGCTGCCGAACGTGATGCTCAGCGAGCCGGCCGAGATCGTGTCCGCCGACGTCACGCCGGCCGACGACAGCTTGTTGGCGGTCGCGAGCTGCGTGACATTGACCGAATACGAACCGGCCACCGCGCCGCTGCCGCTCTTGATCGTCGTCGCGATGCCCGTGCCGCTCGCCGTCGCGGCCAGGCTGCCGAGCGCGGTGCCGTCCGAGAGGCCGGTGAGCGCGGTCTGCAGCGAGGACAGCGCACCCTTCAGTTGGCCGATCGCGGACAGCTGCGTATTGTCGTTCGTCTGGCGGGTCTGCAGGGTCTGCAATTGCCCGGCCGTCTTCGCGTTCACCAGCGTCGTGACGAGCGTATTGACGTCGAGCGACGAATTGGTCGCGCCGCTGATGATCGATTGACCTGCATTCGCCAGGATGGTGCTGATGTCCGTGCTGCTGACGGGGGTCGTGGTGGCCATGCCGTTGCTCCGGTCGTCCGCGCAATCAACGTGCGCGATGCGGCGGGGCGCCGCGGTTCAATGCAAAGAGGGAGGCGTGCCTCCCTGGAGAATTCTGATCCGGGCGGTTTCGGCGGCGTCGCGATGCGTCGCATGGCGACGCCGCCGGGCCCGGAGGCGGGCGGGCGCGTGGCCCGCCGCGGGTGCTGCTCGATTAGCCGAGGAGCTTCAGGACTTGCTGCGGCAGCGAGTTCGCTTGCGCCAGAACCGAGATACCAGCTTGTTGCAGCACTTGCGCCTTGCTCAGGTTCGCCGTTTCCGTCGCGAAGTCCGCGTCGGTGATCTGCGAGCGAGCGGCGGTCATGTTGGTTGCCTGGGTTTGCGTCGTCGAGATCGCAGCCTGGAACGTGTTCTGTGCTGCGCCCAGCGTTGCCTGGAACGTGTTGACTTGCTTCAGTGCCGCGTCGATCGCCGTGATCGCCGATTGCGCGCCCGACTGGGAGGCGACGCTCAGGGTGTTCACGCTCATGCCCGTGCTGTTCCAGTTCGCCGTGCCGAAGTCGACGGTAACGACCTGGTTCGCTGCAGCGCCGATCTGGAACGTGACGCTGCCGGCGCCGCCCAGGATGGTCTGGCTGTTGAACGTCGTTTGCGATGCGACACGGTCGATTTCGCCGAGACGCGTCGACACTTCAGCTTGCAGGTTCGCGCGAGCGCTCGAATCCAGCGAGCCGTCGCCCGCTTGTTGCGCCAGCGTACGGATACGCTGCAGGTTGTCGACCGTCGATTGCAGCGCGCCGTTGGCGGTCTGGATCATCGAGATGCCGTTGTTCGCGTTTGCAACACCTTGCGTCAGCGCATTGATTGCCGCCGTTTGCGACGTCGAGATCGCCAGGCCTGCTGCATCGTCAGCAGCGGTGTTGATGCGCTTGCCCGACGACAGGCGGTTGATTGCTTGCGACAGTGCGCTTTGCGAGCCCGACAGATTCGTCTGCGTCGTCAGCGAAAGGATGTTGGTGTTGATGTTCAGCATTTGCTTCCTCGTTTTAGAAAATGGCTGGGATACAGACAGGTTCTGATTTCGGCGTTGCGCTTTATCGCGACTGGCGCTGCCCCGCCTTTCCTGGTTGACGGCGGCACCCGGAGAAAACTTTAGAGGGATGTTTGGGTAAATTCGGGACGGAAGGAGGGTTGTCGGCCGAAAGGCCCGCCCGGCTTGGCCGGCCGGGCCGCGGGCAGGCGCGGCACCCGGCTCCGTTCGACGGGGCGATCGGCCGCGCCACGCCGAGCGACGCACCGGGAGATGCAAAAGGGTGGTTTTGTCTGTGATTCTCTGCTATGATGGCGGGCTGAATTGAGATTTCTGTCAAGCCTCTGCCGTTTTCGGCATGTCTGCTGGCAGTCAAACGCGGCGCTGCACGCGGTTGTGAAGCGTACTCGCGGTGCTTTCCGCCTCTCTTTTCCGGCCTCCGAGGCCGTATTTCCGCTCGTTTCGCCTGTTTGTGGGGACGCTCGGATGGCCGGTGCGTGGCGCTTGGCCGCTACGTTTTTGACCGTTTAAGCAATTTAGGAACGACATGACGACGATTCTTCTGAAAGAAAACGAGCCGTTCGAAGTGGCGATTCGCCGCTTTCGCCGTGCTATCGAAAAAAATGGCCTGATCGCTGAACTGCGCGAACGCCAGTCCTACGAAAAGCCGACCGCAGTCCGCAAGCGCAAGAAGGCAGCAGCCGTCAAGCGCCTGCACAAGCGCCTGCGCAGCCAGATGCTGCCGAAGAAGCTCCACTAAGAGCGTCTTACGGTTCGCCGCGAAACGGCGGAGCGTGCTTCGAAAGAAGCCGCTCCGCCGTTTTGCTTTTGGGTCCGGGAAAAATCCCGGGGCCGTGGCGGCTCCGGTGCGCCCCGCGCCGTCAGCCCGCCTTGCGGCGGCGTGCGGGCTGCTTGCCGCTAAGCGCCGCGCATTGCGCGTGGCACGGGCAGTCAACTTCGTGATCGTTGACCATGCCGGTGGCCTGCATCAACGCATAGCAGATCGTCGAACCGACGAACTTGCAGCCATACGCCTTCAACGCCTTGCTGAGCGCGTCGGATTGTTCGGTCGACGCGGGCGCGTCGCGGTACGACTGCCACGCGTTCTGGACCGGCGTATCGCCGACGAACGACCACAGGAACGCGGCGAGCGACCCGTGCTCTTCGCGGATGCGCTGCACGGCGCGCGCATTGGTGACCGCCGATTCGACCTTCGCGCGGTTGCGCACGATGCCGGGATTCTCCAGCAGCTTCTCGATGCGCTTCGGCGTGAAGCGCGCGACGGCATCGACGTCGAAATCCGCAAAGGCTTCGCGATAGCCCGCGCGCTTGTTCAGGATCGTCGACCACGACAACCCGGCCTGCGCGCCTTCCAGGATCAGCATTTCGAACAGGTGGCGATCGTCGTGCGACGGCACGCCCCATTCGGTATCGTGATAGTGAGCATCCGCTTCCGTCTTCACCCAGTTGCACCGCTGCGACATCGTCTGCCTCGCTTTCCGTATCGATTCGATCGCGTCAGCATAGCGGAAGCCCTTTTCACGGAACAGCCGGCCGAACGGCAGATGGGCGCGCGGCGCCGATCCGGTTAAGCTTGGCGCCTGTTCGAATCAGCGGGATGAAGGCATGGCGGCATTACTTTTTGCGATCGGCATCGACGGCGGCGGCACGGGCACGCGCGCGGTGCTGGCCGACCGGCACGGGCGCGAGCTCGCGCAGGGGCGCGGCGGCCCGTCGGGGCTCGGGCTCGGCATCGAGCGCGCGTGGGCGTCGATCGGCGCGGCCTGCGCGGATGCGTTCACCCAGGCCGGTTATGCATTCGACTGGTCGCAGTGCGCGCTCGGCTGCGGGCTCGCGGGCGTCAACAATGCGGCGTGGCTGGCCGCGTTCCGCGCGCAGGCACCGCTCGGCGCGCTCGCGGTTGAGAGCGACGCGTATAC
>NZ_VWWH01000060.1:0-46232 GCF_011753045.1 Burkholderia sp. Ap-955 | reverse complement strand
CGGTGCGCTCGCGACGGTTCGACGTCACCGCGCCACCCGCGCCGCCGCCGATGGCGCCGCCGATCACCGAGCCCGTGCTGCCGCCGAGCGCACCGCCGACCGCTGCGCCGGCTACCCCGCCGAGCGCGCCGCCAAGCGCGTTGTTCATGTCACCTGCCATGGCCGGCAGTGCAGTCGCGCCGGTCAACGCGGCGACGACGAGAGCGGGGGCGATTTTCTTCCACATTCCCGTATTCTTCCTTGTTCGCAATCTGGTTATTGAAGGTCCGCTCGGTACGACGATCTGAATCGATCGACGTCCGGTCAGGCATTGTGCCGAACCGCGGACCAATTCATTTCATTGAGCTTGCGGCGAAGAATAGCATCGGTCCCGCATCCTTGCCGTGGACATTCTGGTAACAAGTTGTTTACGAATAAGCGCGTCCGAGCGGCCGCGCCAAAATGCCCGCAAACCCGCGCCAGTATTGGCTTCGCCGAGGGTCCGGCGCGGCGGAACGACAGGCCGGCCATGTACGGCGTCGCACGTTTGCGACACACGTGGCAACACATCGGGAACGAATCGTGGGCGGCGCCCGAAACGGCGGCGGGGAAGAGATGAAGGGGGTCAGTACACGCCGGGCAGCAGACGCCAGGTCCGCGCGCAATACGCGTCGTATTCGGCGCCGAATTGCGCACGCAGCAGCGCCTCCTCGGAGCGGATGCGTGCGACGAGCGGCACCATCGTCAGCACGACCAGCAACAAGCCAACACCCGAGCGGAATGCCAGCGCCCACCCGACCGAATTGACGACCAGGCCAAGATAGCTCGGATTGCGGATGCGGCGGTAGATGCCGTCGGTCACGAGCGTATGGCCCGGCTGGATCGCGACGAGCCCGCTGAAGCGCTTGCCGAGCACGAATACGGGCCAGATACGCAGCACGCCGCCCGCGAGGTACAGCACGACGCCGATCCAGCGCACCGCATCGCCGCCGAACGTCCAGAAATCGAGCCGGTCGGTCAGCGCCGGCAGGTACGCGAGCAGGAATCCGCTCACGCCGAACGCCGCGAGCACCCAGCGGTTGTCTCGATTCTCGCGCTCGCCGCTGCTCAGGTTGCCTTCGGTGAACAGCGCGGCGACGGCCATCGCGAGCGTCGCGACGACGACGACGGTCAGCGGTGGATGCGAGAAGAAGGCCACGAACCCGCCGCTGCCGAGCACCGCGAGCCCGAGATAGACGAGCGTGGCGATGGCGGACGCGACTGCGACCTTGCGGGTGACTGTCATGGCGGCCTCACCGGAGTGCGGAATGCACTTTCCTGTGAAGTATAGGAAGCGCGCGCACGCCGTGCAGCGCACCGTCGTTATGCGGGACGCGAATCCGCTGGAGTCGTCAGGCGGACGCGGCGCGCCTGACCGATGCGGCCAGCACCTGCGCCCGGGGCCCGATCAGCGGATGCGGAAGTTGCCGCCGATCCCGACGCTGACGGGCGGCGCGTAATACGCCGGCGCATAGCCGTAGTAGGCCGGCGCGGGCGCGTAGCCGTACGGCGGCGCGACGTAGCAGCCGGACAGGCCGCCGATCAGGGCAAGCGTGATGAGAAGTCTGGTCATGGCTCGATTCCCGGCGCGAAAGACGAATGGCACCTCGCGAAAGCCGTGCTGCCGCGAAGGGCGGCGGCCGGCACGAAGAGGCGATCCGCCCTTCCTGTCGCTCGGTGAAGCAATGCGCGGAGTCTAGCGCCGGGGTGGCCGAGCCGAGTTTCGTCGGCGGTTACACGTGTTACCTCGCATGACCGCTGAAACAGGCGTTGGCACGGCGGCTGGCCGGTGCGCCATGCCGCGCCGTCGCCGCGTGCAATCGCCGCGTTACACGAAACGCGCGCGAATGCGCTGCGCAAGCGCTTCGAGCGTCGCCGCGTCGGCAATCTCGCGCGCATGCATCCGCAGCTCGGCGCCTTCCCAGCGCGGGATCACGTGGAAGTGCACATGCGGCACCGTCTGGCCGGCGGCCGCGCCGTTGAACTGGCCGATGAACACGCCGTCCGGCTCGAGCGCCGCGCGCACCGCGGCCGCCACACGCTGCGTCATGCGAATGCCGGCCGCCGCCGCGTCGCCGGACAACTCGAAGATCTGCGCGGCCGGCTCCTTCGGGATCACGAGCACGTGGCCGTCGGCCTGCGGCATCAGATCCATGATCGCGAGGGTCGCGTCGTCTTCCGCGACTTTCACGCACGGCAGTTCGCCGCGCAGGATCTTGGCGAACGGGTTGTTGTTGTCGTAGGACATGGCGTTTTCCGATAACGGTTGGACTGGGAGAGTGGGAAAGCGATGCCGGACGATTATCGGTCGACGGTGGGTCGGATTTCAACTTGTCAGGTCGCATAGCCCTTACGGCGAACAATGGCTGCCGGCTCGCCTGCAACATCGGTAACGGAATGGAATATCCGGCCGTCGCCGTCCGTTTATTTCGAGCGTGGGTTCACGCGGCAACAGCACGATCGCGAACCCGCGCCGGACACCCGTCGGCTGCGCAAGCCGGCAGCCGGGATGACTGCTCGCGATCATCAACCGGAGTCATGCCATGGACCCTCTCCCCTCCTGTCGTTCCCCCGCCGCGCCCGTCCTTGCGGTTGATCCACCGGTCGTCGCGCGCGTCCGGCGCACGCTTGCGCACTCGCTATGCCGCGCGGCATGCGGTGCCGGGCTGGTCGCGTTGTCGTCGGCTTTCGCATGGGCCGGCGGCAGCGACATCATCTTGCCGATTCCATCGTTCACCGCGTCGACCGTGCCCGCCAACGGCGACGTCAATCCGTACGGCATCGCGTTCGTGCCGCGCGGCGTGCCGAGCTGGAGCACGCTGAAACCCGGCGACGTCGTCGTGTCCAACTTCAATTCGGCGTCGAACACGCAAGGCACCGGCACGACGATCGTGAAGCTGTCGCCCGGCAAGACGCCGGCGGCCTTCTTCCAGGGCAGCAATCTCGGCCTGACGACCGCGCTCGTGGTGCTGCGCAGCGGCTTCGTGCTGGTCGGCAACGTCCCGGCACCGGACGGCAAGACCGTCGTGCCGCCGGGGTCGCTGCTCGTCATCGGCCCGCAAGGCAATCTCGTCACGCAACTCAGCAGTGCGGCGCTGCTCGACGGACCGTGGGACATGACCGTGATCGATCACGGCCAGCGCGTGACCGCGTTCGTGTCGAACGTGCTGAACGGGACGGTCTCGCGCATCGAACTCGCAATCGGCGACAATGGCGTCACGATGCTGCCGGGCTCGCGCGTCATCGCGTCGGGCTACGTGAATCGAACCGATCCCAGTGCACTCGTCGTCGGTCCGACCGGCCTCGCTTACGACCCGAACATCGACGTGCTGTACGTCGCCTCCACCGGCGACAACGCCGTGTTCGCGATCCAGAACGCGGCGTCGACGAATCGCAACGGGGGCGTCGGACGGATGATCTACTTCGACGCGGCGCACCTGCACGGCCCGCTCGCGCTGGCGCTCGCACCGAACGGCCATCTCGTGACCGCGAACGGCGACGCGGTCAACGCCGACCCTCAGCAGCCGAGCGAGATCGTCGAATTCACGGTGGACGGCCGCTTCGTCGCGCAGATGCAGGTCGACACCGTTGCAGGGGCAGCGTTCGGCCTGGCGTTCGGGCGCGGCAGCAAAGGCCAGCTGGAATTCGCAGCCGTCGACGACAACACGAATACCGCGACGGTCTGGACCCTGCGCTCCGACAACAACAACGCGCAGTAACGCGTCGCCTGGACGGGCCGCACGCGGCCCGTTCGCCCCAAACGATCGACACACACGAGTCACACACGCCGGGCACCTTGCGCGCTGTCGGCGCCGCCCGGCGTCGCACGCACCCGCGATTGCCACCGCCGGCCCGAACCTGCGACACTGCCGGTTCATGTTCTGCCTGCCGACAATCGAGGACGCTCGCGCATGACGATCCCCTTCAAGAAGCTGATCCTGCGCGGCGTCGCGCTCGCCGTCGTCGCCGCGGTCGGCTACACGGGCTATATGTTGTCGCGGCTCGCGCCGATCGCGACCGGCTATGCGGCGAAGGCGCTGTGTTCCGGCGTGTATGTGTCGGGCCGCCCGGCCGCGTCCGTGATCGACGTCGACATCATGGCCGGCGTGCATCCGCTGCTGAAACTGGTGCACCCGTCGATCGATCCCGACCATCATCGCGCGACGGCGACCTTCGCCGGCTTCGCCGAACGCGAAGCCGACTTCCGGCCCGGGCTCGGCTGCACGCTCGCGCTCGGGCCGTCGCCCGGCGCGTTGCCGGCCGTGCTGCCGCCCCTCCCCGATCCGCCGTCCACGCAGCCGCCACCGGCCACGCCGCCGGCCGGCATCGACGCGCAGAAGCTGCAGACCGCGCTCGACCGCGCGTTCGACGAGCCCGATCCGGCGCGGCCGCGGCGCACGCGCGCGGTCGTCGTGATGTGGCGCGGCCACGTGATCGCCGAACGCTATGCGCCCGGCTTCACCGCCGACACGCCGCTGCCCGGCTGGTCGATGACGAAGACCGTCACGGCCGCGCTGGTCGGCACGCTCGTCGCGCAGCACAAGCTGTCGCCCGATACGTCGGCGCTGCTGCCCGAATGGCGCGGCAGCGGCGATCCGCGCGCGGCCATCACGCTCGACGAGCTGCTGCGAATGACGAGCGGCTTGCAATTCAACGAGGACTACGACGACCCGCTGTCCGACGTCGCATTGATGCTGTACGCACAGCCCGATACCGCGCGGTTCGCGTCGGCGAAACCGCTCGCCGCGACACCCGGCACGCGGTGGTCCTACTCGAGCGGCACGAGCGCGATCCTCGCGCGCGTGATGCGCGACGCACTGGGCGGCAGCGACGGCGACTACCTTGCGTTACCGCGCCGCGCGCTGTTCGCGCCGCTCGGGATGCGCAGCGCGGTGTTCGAGCCCGATGCGTCCGGCACGCTCGTCAGTGCGTCGTACATGTATGCGAGCGCGCGCGACTGGGCGCGCTTCGGGCAGTTGCTGTTGCAGGACGGCGTGTGGGACGGGCAGCGGCTGTTGCCGGAAGGCTGGGTGCGCTACCTGACGCGCACGACGCCGCAGTCGGAGCGCCAGGAGTACGGCGCGCAGCTGTGGGTCAAGGTGCCGGAGCCGTTCAACGATCGCGATCCGCATGCGGTCGCGATGCCGGCCGACGCGTTTCATGCGGTCGGCCATGAAGGCCAGTTCGTCAGCGTGGTGCCGAGCCGGCAACTGGTGGTCGTGCGACTCGGGCTGTCGCGGCCGGAATCCGCGTGGAATCACGAGGCGTTTCTCGCGCGCGTGCTCGACGCGGTGCCCGCGCCCGGCGCGTGAAAACGAGCCCGCGGGCCCGTGCATGCCGGTCATGACGCGGGTGCGACGGCGATTGCCACGCCGCCGCACCGCGCACTACCGGCGCGGCATCACGGGTTCGCGCTGCCCGCGTATTTCTGGAAGCCTTCGCGCGTCGCGAGACGTTCGATATAGCGCTTCGCCGCCGGGAAATCCGGATGCTCGAACGGCGTGCCGAACCAGCGGTTCACCGACAGGCCGATCGGAATGTCCGCGAGCGTGAAACTGTTGCCGGCCACGTACGCGCCGGTCGCCTCGAGTTGCGCGTTCAGCACCTGCATGTGCTTCGTCCAGCCCGCGATCGACTGCGCGATGCCGGCCGGGTCCTGGTGATCGGGCGATTTGCGCACGAGGCCGAGGAACGCGCCGACCCACGAGCGGTTCAGGTCCGCGCCCTGCCAGTCGATCCATTGATCGACCCGCGCGCGCGCCTGCGGCTCGGCCGGATACAGCGCGTCGCCGCCATAGCGGTTCGCGAGGTAGCGGATGATCGTGTTCGATTCCCAGAGCACGAAATCGTCGTCCTTGATGACGGGCACGAGACCGTTCGGATTCAGCGCGAGATAGGCCGGATCGTTGGTCGTACGGAAGCCCGCGCCCCAGTCTTCCTGTTCGAACGGCAGGTTCAGCTCGGTGCACAGCCACAGCACCTTGCGGACGTTGATGGACGGGATCTTGCCGAGGATGTGCAGCATGCAGTCTCCTTGTGAGGTCGGATGCGGAGCGCCCGGGACGCAGGACAGGTCCCGAACGCGTTCACGCCGAGTTTATACGCGACTACGCGGCAAACGACAGGCCGTCCGCGGAAAATCCGCGTGCGGACGATTCGTCAGGTCACGCAGCGCATGCTCGGCCGTCGGGAACCGGAACATGAATCCGTCCTGATGCAGCCGCGCCGGCATCACGCGCTGCCCGTCCAGCAGCAGCTCGGCCATCTCGCCCATCGCGACGCGCAGCGGCGCGGCCGGCACGTGCAGCCAGGCCGGACGATGCAGCACCTTCGACACGACCTGCACGAACTCGCGCTGGGTCAGCGGCGCGGGCGCGACCGCGTTGTAGACGCCGTGCATGCCCGGGTTCGCCATCGCACGCGCGATGATCCGCAGCACGTCGTCCCGGTGGATCCAGCTCATCACCTGCGTGCCGTCGCCGAAGCGCCCGCCCATCCCGAAGTAGTGCGGCAACAGCATCGGGCGCAACGCGCCGCCGGGGCCGAACACGACACCCAGCCGTAGCACCACCGAACGAACGCCATGACGCTCGAGCGGTTGTGCAGATTGCTCCCACCGCCGGCACAGCTCGGACATGAAGCCGGTGCCGGCGCTGCTGCCTTCGTCGAGCCGCTGGTCGCCAGGGCGCACGCCGTAGTAACCGATCGCCGATGCCTGGATCCACGTGCGCGGCTTGACCTCGGCGGTCTCGACCCAGCGCATCAGCGATTCCGTGACGCCGACGCGGCTCGCGAGCAGCACCGCCTGCCGGCGCTTGCTCCAGCGCGCACCGAGCACCGGCGCGCCCGCGAGATTGATGACCGTGTCGAAACGCTCGTGCGGCTGCAGCTGTTCGACGGACGTGATGCTACGCACGCGGCCATGAAACTGATACGCCGCGCGCAGCGGATCACGCGCCAGCAACGTGACCGCATGCCCCGCATCGAGCAGCTGGTTCACGAGGGTTTCGCCGATGAAGCCGGTCCCGCCGGTGACGAGCACATTCCCCGGCGGCTGCCCCGCGAACGGATTGGCAACCGGCGCGCGTCGCGCGATCCGGCACGCCGCGATTCCGTCGCGAATTCCCGATACCGTCACGCCAACGGCAAAGAGGCTCAGCACCCAGCCGCGCCAGCCGAGATCGAGCGCCTGCAGCGCAGTCGGCTCCTGCGCCCACGCGGCCAGCTGCATCGCGATCATCCCGAACAGCGCACCACCGTTGACGGCCAGCAGCGTGTGCAGCACGCGCTCGGTCGCCGGCAACTTGCGGCTCTGGTCCTCGATGACGAAATCCCACAACGTCAGCACCACCTCGACGACAACCACCGCCGCGAGGGCTGCGACCCACGCGCCGTGAAAGGCGACGTTCGCGATCGATGCGAACACGAGACCGTAAAGCACGGAACGCACCGCGTGAATCGCCAGCTCGAGCCGCGCGCCCGGGCTGTGCGGCAGATCCTGCGTGAGTTCGTGGTGATAAAGCGTATCGAATGCGCCCATCGCACCCTGCACGATCAGCAGGTTGAGCGCCCAGTCGAAAGCGGGCAAGGTGTTCATACGGTGTCCTTCCTCCAAAGCCAGACAAGCGGCGGCACCATCGCGACGAGTGCCGCCGCGTCGATCGCCACATGGCCCGATACATGGGCCTGCAATGAAAACAGCATGTCCTGCGGCGCCCAGATCAACAGGCCGGCCAGCAGCCATCCCCACACTTCCCGTTTCTGCAACCTGTTGCCGAGATGCACGAGCGCCAGCATCCAGACCGACGCGCATTGCACCGTCGCGCCGATCAGCGACATCCACCAGATCTGCTGCGCACGCGCCGGTTCGGGTGCCGTTCCGGCCCAGAAATGCTGTTCGATGACGCGGTGATACGCATCGAGCCACGGCGCGCCGGCAACCCAAGGAACGGCAATGCCGACGAGCAGGTGTGCGATCGCGGCGCCATACATCCAGGTCACGACGTTGCGTCGCGCAGCGTCACCCGCCGGACGACCTGCCGTCGGTTCGGCGGCGCGACCGCTACCGTTACCGCACACCGCTCCGTCACACGGCGCTTCGGCGCGATAGCCGAGCCAGCGCGATACCGCATGCCGGTTGCGCGCGAAGCGGCGATACAGCGGCGCCAGCGCACGGCGCACGACCGGCACGCGAAGCAGCCGGACGAGCCAGCGGCGGCCGGTCAGCGCATGGGCGGCCAGGATGCTGTCCACGCCGGTCAGCATGCGTCCGTCAGGCAGGCGCGCGTGCAGCTCGCGATTCAGCGCAGGCAAGTCGACGCCCAGCGGCGCGGGATCGAAACCCGGCTCGGCGATATCGACGAAGGCCAGCCGGTGTCGCGTATCGCGGGCGCCGAGACGCTTGATCTCCGCCACGCATAACGGACATCGTCCGTCGAAGTACAGCACCAGTTCACTTGATTCCATGATTCGCATTCCTTCTTATTACCCGTCGCATGCTTCATGAATCGATCGACTGCTCTCCGCTGTGCCGCACCGCCGCTTCTGCGCAGCGGCGGCAACGCACTTACATCGGCTTGAGCACCATCAGGAAGTAGACGGTCAGCATCGCGAAGAACGCCGGATAGCCGAGCAGTTCCCAGCGCTTCGCGTAAAGCCAGTACCGCTCGGGCAGCGCGGCATCGCCATTCGCATGCGCGAGCTTCGCCATCGCGGCCAGTTCGACCTGCAGCCACACGACCGGCAGCCAGCACACGCCGGCGACCGCATACAGCACGATCGACGCGACGAGCCACGGCGTATCCCACGGCCAGCCGGCCGTGTGTGCGAGCCAGAGCCCCGATGCCGGCTGGAAGATCACGGCCGGCGTCGTGAACCACCAGTCCGCGCGCACCACGAGCCGCGACACGGCCGCGATCGCGGGCACCGAGCGCGTGCGGTTCGCGAAGAACAGGTAGAACGCGGTGCCGAACCCGGTGCCGACCAGCAGCACCGAGGACAGGATGTGAAGCGCCTTGATGACGAGATAGGTGTTCATGATTGTTCTTCTTCTGAAAAAAGGATCAACAGGATCGCGAGAATCGGCACGTTCTTGAGCACGGGACCGAACGGTTCGGCAAGCAGGCCCGGCATCGTGACCGCGATGACCGCCGAATACGCGACGATCAGCGCGGCTTGCGCGGCCCACAGGCGGCGCGACGGCGCAACGACGGTCGCGACGCCGAACGCGAAGTCCAGCGCGCTGGCCGCATAGAGCGCGATCCGCGCGGGCAGCCCCGTCAGGTGCGCAGGCGCGAGTAGCGCGAGGCTCGCATGCAGCGGATGGATGAACGCGCTGGCGATGGCCGTCCAGATCCACACGATCGCCAGCGCGCCCAGCAGCAGCGGACGACGCCACATCGCGAGCGCGTCGCGACGCAGCGCGGCGGCGTCCGCGCCGATGAAGCCGTCGATCCCGCGCGGCGGCCGGCCGAGCATCGCCGTGGCAGCGGCCGGATCGCCGGTGTTCCCGCCACGCAGCATCGTCCACGTGTCGCGCGTGAAGATCGCGCCCGGCAGCGTGCCGAGCAGCGCGGCCGCCACACCGGCCAGCGGGCCCGGCAATGCAATGCGAGCGGCCGGCGGAAACCCCAGCGCGGCGCGGTAGCGGGCCAGCATCTCGCGGTATTCGACTTCGTCGGTGCCGACCACGTCGATCACCGGGCAACCGGCCGCCGGCGCATCGACGCACCGCGCGACGACTTCGGCGAGATCGTCGACGTGCACGGGACGCAGCCGCTGATGGCCGCCCGCCGGCAGGACCTGCACCGGCAGGCTCGCGAGCATCCGGAAAAAGCGCGCCGACGCGCCGTCCGTGCCGTAGACGAGCGCGGGACGCACGATCCGGAAGTCGATCGGCAGCGTCTGCAGGAAACGGTCGGCCGCGGACTTGCTCGCGAAGTAGCGCGTATCGCCACGCTCGACGCCGAGCGCCGAGATCTGGATCACGCGCCGCACGCCGGCGCGGCAGCACGCGGTGAAGAGCGCGCACGGCGCGGCGCGATGTACGACGTCGAGCGTCGCGCCGTGCTGATCGGCAAGGATGCCGACCGCATTGATCACCACGTCGACGCCTTCCAGCCGCGCGAGCCACGCGTCCGGGTCGACGTCCTTCGCGAAGTCGATCGCGACGTCGGACGGGCCGCCCGCCTGACGCACGCCGCGCAGCACGCGATGGCCGCCGGCTTCGAGCTGCGCGCACAATGCCCGCCCGATGAAGCCGTTCGCACCGCACACGAGAACGGTCATGCTGCGCGCCCCGGTGCGGCCATGCGGGCGGGTCGACGGCAAGACGGTGTTCATTTTCATCCTTTATTTACAGTTATTTCTGTAAAGACAGAAATAACCACTCCAAAAAAAGCGGGCTGGCTGCCCGCACTGCGTGTCCTGCTTACTTCGACGGCTTGCGCCTGACCGTCTGGCTGATCTTCGCACCGATGCCGAGCGCCTTCATCAGCGTATCGGGCTTGAGCCGCAGCATCTCGTCCGACCAGGTCGTGAGCGTCTCGACGAACTGCAGCGTGTCGCGGATGCGCTGCTCGGTCTCGCGGCTCTCGTTCGCGATCTCGGGATTCGTCAGGCAGTCGCGCAGCACCGTGAGCGTCGGCTCGATCTCGCGCTGCCGCCGCCCTTCGACGATCAGCTTGAACAGTTCCCAGATGTCGGTCGACGTCTCGAAGTGGTCGCGGCGGTCGCCCAGCACGTGCACGACTTTCGCCAACCGCCACGCCTGAAGCTCCTTCAGGCTCGTGCTGACGTTGGAGCGTGCCACGTTGAGCGTCTCGGCGATCTCGTCGGCCGCGACCGGCCGGCCGGCCAGATAGAGCAGCGCGTGGATCTGCGAGACGGTGCGGTTGACGCCCCACCGCGAGCCCATTTCGCCCCAGTGGAGAATGAATCGTTCGGCAATCGGTGTGAGTTCCATGACGTGAAATTTAGGCATTTCAGTTATTTCTGTCAAGAGAGAAATAACCGGACGATCCGCCCGGTTCCGGCGGCGCCCGCCCGCGATCGGCCGCTTCCTTTACAATGCGCGGGATTTTCCCGAATTCAGGCCGTCCCAGCCTTTCTGACTAGAGGTTCCCATGATCATCAAACCGCGCGTGCGTGGCTTCATCTGCGTGACGACTCATCCGGTCGGCTGCGAAGCCAACGTCAAGGAACAGATCGACTACGTGACTTCGCACGGCCCGATCGCCAACGGCCCGAAAAAGGTGCTCGTGATCGGCGCGTCGACCGGCTACGGCCTCGCCGCCCGGATCTCGGCCGCCTTCGGCTCGGACGCGGACACGCTCGGCGTGTTCTTCGAGCGTGCCGGCAGCGAGACGAAGCCGGGCACGGCCGGCTGGTACAACAGCGCCGCGTTCGAGAAATTCGCCGCCGAAAAGGGGCGCTATGCGCGCAGCATCAACGGCGACGCATTCTCCGACAAGGTCAAGCAGGTCACGATCGACACCATCAAGCAGGATCTCGGCAAGGTCGATCTCGTCGTCTACAGCCTCGCGGCACCGCGCCGCACGCATCCGAAGACGGGCGAAACCATCAGCTCGACGCTCAAGCCGATCGGCAAGACGGTCACGTTCCGCGGCCTCGACACCGACAAGGAAGTGATCCGCGACGTCACGCTGGAACCGGCGACGCAGGAAGAGATCGACGGCACCGTCGCCGTGATGGGCGGCGAGGACTGGCAGATGTGGATCGACGCGCTCGATGAAGCCGGCGTGCTGGCCGACGGCGCGAAGACCACCGCGTTCACGTATCTCGGCGAGCAGATCACGCACGACATCTACTGGAACGGCTCGATCGGCGAAGCAAAGAAGGATCTCGACAAGAAAGTGCTGTCGATCCGCGACAAGCTGGCCGCGCACGGCGGCGACGCGCGCGTGTCGGTGCTGAAGGCGGTCGTCACGCAGGCCAGCTCGGCCATCCCGATGATGCCGCTGTACCTGTCGCTGCTGTTCAAGACGATGAAGGAAACCGGCACGCACGAAGGCTGCATCGAGCAGGTGTACGGCCTGTTCAAGGACAGCCTGTACGGCGCGACGCCGCACGTCGACGAAGAAGGCCGCCTGCGCGCGGACTACAAGGAACTCGATCCGCAAGTTCAGGCGAAGGTCGTCGCGCAGTGGAACCACGTGACGAACGAGAACCTGTACGAGCTGACCGACTTCACCGGCTACAAGACCGACTTCCTGCGGTTGTTCGGCTTCGAGATCGCCGGCGTCGACTACGACGCGGACGTGAACCCGGACGTGAAGATCCCGGGCATCATCGACACCACCGTCTGACGGTACGGCCCGCCCCCCCCACGCTGCCCGAGCAGCGCGGGGGCAGGTTCGAGATACCGGCGACGTCAACGTGGCGCCGGTTCTTCCAGATAAACGCCCGACGACAGCGTGGCCTTCACCTGCCGCGTGAATTCGTCGGTCGACACTTCTTCTTCCCCCGCCTCGATCGCTTCGTACGCCTGGCGCACGACGTCGGCCGGCGTCGCCTTCGGCACGTCGAGGCCGGCCGTCAGGTCGGTATCGATGAAACCGGCATGCAGCCCGACGACCTGCGTGTGCTGCTCGCGCAGCGAATGGCGCAGCCCGTTGGTCAACGCCCACGCAGCCGATTTCGACACGCCGTAGCCCGACAGGATCGGCCGGTTCACCCAGCTCGCGACGGACAGGATGTTCAGGATCGCGCCGCCGCCATGGCCGGCGAGGATGCCCGCGAACGCGCGCGACATCGCCAGCATCCCGAACACGTTGGTTTCGAAGTGATCGCGCAGCGCGTCGGGCGCGCCATCGTCCGTCAGGCTGCCGAGCCGCGCGATGCCCGCGTTGTTGATCAGCAGCGTGACGTCGCGGGCGGCATCGGCCGCCGCGGCGACGGCCGCCGGATCGGTCACGTCGAGCTTCACCGGCACGACACCCGGCAGCGTCACGGTGGCCGGATCGCGCGCCGCCGCATAGACCTTGCGCGCCCCTCTCGCGAGCGCCTGCTTCGCGAACTCGAGCCCAAGCCCGCGGTTCGCGCCCGTGATGAACACCACTGCACCTTCGATCTTCATGTTCGTTCCTTTCGCATGATGAATCGCATGCGCGCCGGCTCGCCGCGCGCGTGAGATCCGGTGGAAAACCAGCCTGCCCTTGCTTACCGAACCGTGGCGCCGCCGCCGACAGACGGCGAGCCGCCCGCTGCCCGTGACCCGGCGGCGCCCAAGACCCCGACCGATTGCCATCCGGTGTTCCGGCAGCGGCTTTGCACCCGCCGCCAAGTCGGCTACACTCGATGTCAATGTCGATCACCATCGTCTTTGCAGCGCATTGTGTTCCCGCCCTTCGGGCATGTCAATGGTGATCGCCATTGTGTTTTCCAATCGACGCGATCGACAAAATCAGGGAGGGATCGATGGGCGTGTCAAGACAGCAGGCTGCCGAGAACCGGAGCGCGATCGTCGCGGCCGCCGAGCGGCTGTTCCGCGCGCGCGGCGTCGACGCGGTGGGGCTCACGGAGTTGATGAAGGAAGCCGGCTTCACGCAGGGCGGCTTCTACAACCACTTCAAGTCGAAGGACGCGCTGGTCGCCGAGGTAATGGAAAAGGCGATGCAGGACCGCGCGGATTCGCCGAATGCCGGCAGTCTCGACGCGCAGGTGGCGTTGTATCTGTCGGCCGCGCATCGCGACAACGTCGAGGCCGGATGCCCGCTGTCCGGTTTCGCCGGCGATGCGCCGCGCCTGACCGATGCAGCGCGGGCGTGCTATGCGCGCGGCCTCGCCACGTATCTCGATCGGCTCGAACGGATGGTGGCCACGGAAGGCGCGACGCCGGCGCAGACGCGTCGCGATGCGGTCGCGGTCTTCAGCCAGATGGTCGGCGCGCTCGTGCTGTCGCGCGCGATCGCCGGCACCGATCCGGCGCTGGCCGACGAGATCCTCGCCGCCGGGCGGGAGACACTCACCACCGGGCGCAACGATCCGGGCGCGCCGGCGTAGCCGCGCCATGACGCCATGACGTGTCGGCCTGCGCTGTGTGTGGGTGGGTCGACGTGCGCGCCGACGTTTCGGCGTCTTGCCGCTCTATTCGACCGCGCGTGCGGCATCCCACAGCGGCTGTGCACCGCGCGCCGCATTCCAGGCGGCAAAACGCGTGCGCCACGCTTCGAACGGCTCCGCCAGCGGGTGGCGCGGATCGTCGCTGAGCGAATACGCCATCCCTTCGATCAGCCAGCGCGGCCTGGTCGCGACGGCCAGGTTGCCGAGCACTTCGGCCTGCCGGTGATGGATCAGCTCGTGCGCGAGAAAATAGGTCTGCCAGCCGCGCGGTGCGACGACCACGCCGAAATTCCCGAGCGTCAGCGCCGCGCGCTGGCCGAGGCCGAACGCATCGGCGCACGCCCGCGTCGAGCAGAACACGACGCGCGGCGCCGCCTGGAATGCACCGACGGCCGCCGCCGCGCGCGCATAGCCGTCGCGATAGAGCTGCTGCGCGTCGCCGAGCTTCGCGGCATCGTCCGTGCAGATATCGGCGCTCGGACACGACACACCGGGGACCAGCGCGGGCGCGACGACGCGCAACGGCTTGACGAGCGCATACGCGGCAATCGGCAGCGCGACGAGCAGGCCCGTGAGGGCAAAAGCGACATGGGAGCGTTTCATCGGGGCGGTGGTTCCGGGGCGTTCTCGTTCTGCTGAAGTCTTCCTGCGTGAATATATCGGACCGGCGACGTCTGCGGCCTGGCTTGATTCGCGGCCGGCGCCCGACCGCCAGCCTGCGCTCGTCGCGATCAGGGAGACGTTCCGGCGCTTGCCATTGCGATCTGCCGTTTCGTCGAAAGACAAACCTTTTGCGACCTGATAGCCGGCATGGCCCTGAGCCTCGCCAGCCGGCGGCGGATGAGAGAAGCGCCAGCCATCCGACGGCCGAACCCCGCCGCACACGGCTGAAACGAGCCTTGCCAATCAGGCAACATGCCCCGTGCTGGCCTCGCCGGCACCTGTCATCCGGCGGCTCCAGCGCAGACCCAGCCACAAAAGCGCGACACTGCACACGAACAGGAGCGCCTCGACCAGCACGGTATCGACATGCCAGTACCGCGTCAGCAGCACGACGGCGAGGTCGAGCAGGAAATGAAACGCGATCGCATACGCGAGCCAGCGCTTCGTGCCACGGACAAACGTCTGCAGCACGATCAGCGACAGCCCCACATGCGCGGCCATGGCACTCGCGCGCTCGAACAGCGCGAGAAACGGCCACGCGAGTGTCATGCCCGAGAACTGCGACCCGATCAGCGACTGCGCACCTTCAGGCACCACGACGCCCGCTCGCGCGAGCAGGTAGCCGGTTCCGAGCGCGATGAATCCGACGCCGACCAGCAGCATCGCTTCCAGTCCGCCGTGCCCGAGCCCGAGCATCACGGCCGTCGGCGCATCATGTCGCTTCGGCAGCAGATACCGGAAAGCGACCCAGCGCCCGCACTCCTCGAAAAGCCCGGCCGTCAGCGCCGCGAACACGAGCATCGGCAGGTGCCAGCGGGGATCGTGCCCGAGCCAGTGGAACGACGGCACCTGCCACGACAGGCGCAGCACCGGCTGGAACACGAAAAAGGTCAGCATGCCGTAGGAAAACACCCGCAACGGCACCTGCGTGCGGCGCCGCCACGCGGTCGCGAGCAACACCGGCGCGATCAGCGCCACGACACCCGCTGCGAGTGTGAGACACAGGAGCGCCGGGGCGACGCGATGCATGACGAATGCCGTTACGCGAGTTGCTTGTGGAAATACGTCGTCGCGCAAAGCGTGCCGTCGGGCATCAGCGCGTAGTTCGGCACGACACCGACACGCTGCCAGCCGGCCCGCTCGTACAGCCGCTCGGCGTCGCCGCCCGTCACGGTATCGAGCACGAGCACGGTCTTGCCCGCGTCGCGCGCGGCCGCATCGGCCGCCGCCATCAGCCGAGCGGCAATCCCCTGCCGGCGCGCACGCCGCGACACGAGCATCTTCGAGATATCGGCGCGATGCGGCTGGTTCTCGGGCTGCGCGGTCACGACCTGCACGGTGCCGACGATCCGGCCGGCCGCGTCCTCGGCAACGAGCAGGATGCGCTCGCCGTTCGCGACGCCGTCGGCGACATTCGTCCAGAACGCGATGGCGGTCGGCCGCTCGATCGGCAACATGAAGCTGACGGACGCGCCGCCCTCGACGCAATCGATCAGCACGTCGGCCAGTGCTTCGACACAGCGCTTCGCTTCGCCCGCGTCGACGCGGCGGACGGTCACGGATTCGGTCATGCCAACTCCGGTAGTCAGTTGGGCCGCACACGCGGGTTCGGCGTGCGTCCGGATGGGAAGGAACACCGGCCGTCCGTCGCGGCTCGCGCAACGGCGGCAGGCGCTCGGCAACGCCGCACCGGGTCGGCGCGTGTTACCGCCCCATCATCCTACGCGACGAAAATTTCCGTTGCATCGCCGTTCGCCTCTCCTATACTTAGCCGCATGGCTAACTTTCAACCCGGCATCAGCGACGTTTTCCACGCTCTCGCCGATCCGACGCGCTGCGCGATCGTCAGCGCGCTCGGCCACGGCGAACGGACCGTCTCCGCGCTGGCCGAGCCGTTCGACATGGCGCTGCCGTCGTTCATGAAGCACGTCGCCGTGCTCGAGCGCAGCGGTCTCGTCCAGACCCGGAAAGCCGGCCGCTCGCGCACCTGCACGCTGGTCGGCAGCCGGCTGACCGAAGCCGAGGCATGGCTCGCCGCGCAGCGCGCGCTGTGGGAAGCCCGATCCGATCGTCTCGTCGATTTCGTCGAACGCCGTCACCAGGAGGAGCACGATGTCAGCAAGCCCCGTCGCCCCCGTTGAAGCCCACGATCTCGTCATCACGCGCACGCTGCGTGCGCCGCGCCACGCGCTGTGGCGTGCATGGACCGACCCCGAACTGCTGAAGGAATGGTGGTGCCCGAAACCGTGGACCACCGAAGTGCGCGCGTTCGACCTGCGGCCTGGTGGCGCCTTCCACACAACCATGCGCGGCCCCGATGGCGGCACCAGCGACAACCCCGGCTGCTTCCTCGACATCGTGCCGGAATCGCGCATCGCGTTCACGTCGATGCTCACGGGCGGCTGGCGGCCGCAGACACCGTGGATGGGCTTCACCGCGATCATCACGATGGCCGACGACGATGCGGGCAGCCGCTACGAGGCGCGCGTGATGCATCCGGACGCCGCCACGCGCGAGCGCCACGAAGCGCTCGGCTTCTTCGAGGGCTGGAACACCTGCATCACGCAGCTCGACGCGTTCGCGGCCGCGCTGCGCTGAGCCGACCGCGGCCGCATGTGCGGTCATTGCATGCCGCCTCGCGCGCGCCTAGGATTCCTGAAGGAAGCCTGACGACACGCCGGCCGCCGGCGTGCACCGTCGCGCGCGCTCCGCGGGAGGCAACATGTTGCACACGCACACGCATTCGACCCGGGTCAGCCGGCACCTGAACGCCCCGCGCGGCCGCGTCTACCGCGCGCTCCTCGATCCCCACGCGGTCGAACAATGGAAGGTGCCCGACGGCATGACGTGCCGCGTGCATGCGTACGACACCCGCGAAGGCGGTGCGCTGCGGGTATCGCTGAGCTATGACGCGCCGTCGGCCGGCACCGGCAAGACCACACCGCGCACCGATACCTATCACGGCCGCTTCGTCACGCTCGTGCCGGACGAGCAGATCGTCGAGATCGACGTGTTCGAGACCGACGACCCGATGCTGCGCGGCGCAATGACGATCACGATCACGCTGTCCGACGAAGCGGGTGGCACACGCGTGGACGCCGTGCACGACGGGGTGCCGCCCGGCGTCCCGGCCGCCGACAACGAGACCGGCTGGCGGATGGCGCTGGCGCGGCTCGCGGCGCTGGTGGAGGCCGGGTGAGCAAGGGCCGGGCCCGCCGCGGCGCGCGTCAGCCGAGCCGGTAAGCGTGCGTGACCGTGCCGCGGAACAGCGCGTCGCGCTCGTCCGGGCTCGCCTGCGCGGTCAGCCGCTTGAACGCATTCCAGCCGTTCACGAACGAATACGAGCCCTTGTCGACCGGGAAATTGCTCTCGAACATGCAACGCCCGGGGCCGAACGCGTCGATGCAGGTCATCATCCACGGCTTCCACGTGTCGGCGAGCTGCGCGGAAGACGGCGGCCGCTCGCCCTTCTCGAAATCGAAACCGTTGATGCGCATCCCGAGGCCGCCGACCTTCACGTACACGTTCGGCAGTTGCGCGAGCGTGCGCATCGACGCCGACCAGCGCTCGAACACCTCCGGCCGCCTGTCGGCATAACTGGCGATCCGCACAACACCGCCGCAGTGATTGACGATGACGCGCGTATCGGGGTTCGCCTTCGCCAGCTCGAACAGTTCGGGCAACTGCGGAAAGAACAGCCACGCGTCATACGAAAGCCCGAGCGGCGCGAGCTGCGCGACGCCCGCCCGGTACGCGGGATCGAGCAGCAGCCCGCGCGGCACCGCCGACAGCGGATTGGCGAGCGTCGGATCGGCGTCCCATGTCGTCAGGTGACGAACCCCGCGGAAGCGCCCACGACCGGCTTCGAGATGCGCTTCGAGCACCTCGCGCACGCGTTCGCCGAGACGCAGGTCCGCATGGCCGACGATGCCTTTCGCGACCGCCACCGGGCCGTGCTGCAGCGGCTCGGTCACGCCCGCGACGTAGGCCGTCTCGCCCACCGGTTTCAGTTCGGCAGGCCCCGAATCGCGATAGCGCGTCTGCGCCTGCATGTAGACGGACGCCTGGATGTTGTGGCCCGAGCGCGCATCCCGCAGATAGTCGTCGAGCAGGTAGATCCAGCCCGGCCGTTCATAGAAATGATGATGCGCGTCGACGATCGGCAGGTCGGGCTCGAGCGCGGGTTCGAGCGCCGACGCGAGCCAGTCGGGGCGGACCGCGAGATAGTTGCTTTGCGTCGTCATGCGGGAAACTCCTTCCTGGGTGGCTGCGCGCGTCCCGGTGAACGCGGGCAGCGCGAGCGATGCGGCGGCCGCGCCGAGCAGCCGGCGTCGCTTGATCGACATCGTCGTATCCATGTCATTCGCTCCGGTCGAACGCATAAAGCGACAGCGTGAGCAGCGTCGTGATCGCCAGCACGATCGCGAGGCCCAGCATGCCGGCGGTAAAGGTGCCGAAGCTGTCCTTCAGGTAGCCGACGAGATACGGGCCCGCGAAGCCGCCGAGCGCGCCGATCGAGTTGATCAGCGCGAGCCCGCCGGCCGCGGCCTGGCCGGACAGGAAGCACGAGGGCAGCGTGTAGAAGATCGTGCGGCCGGCGATCGTGCCGATCAGCGCGAGCGTGATGCCGACGAGTGCCGGCCCGAGCGTCAGGAAGTGCGTCGACACGCCGAGCGCCACCGCGCCGATGAACAGTCCGATCGCCAGGTTCGCGACCGGGCCGCCGCGCCGGTCCACGCGCTTCGCCCACCACAGCAGCGCGATGGTCGCGAAGAAGTACGGCACCGCGGACAGCCAGCCCGTCTGCATCGTCGACATGCCGTGCGCCTTCAGCATCTGCGGCAGCCAGATGCCGATCCCGTAGGAACCCATCGTGAAGCCGAACGAGATCAGCGCGAGCAGGTACACGCGCACGTCGCGCAGCGCGACGCCGAAGCGCTTCTTGCGGCCGGCGGCCGCGCCGTCGCGCTCGAACGCACGCTGCAGCGCCGCACGCTCGTCGTCGGACAGCCACGCGGCATGCGCCGGCGAATCGGACAGCAGCTTCAGCACGAGAAAACCGAGCGCGCACGCCGGCAGCCCTTCGACGATGAACATCCATTTCCATCCGGCAAGCCCGAGCGCACCGTCGAGCTGCAGCAGCCATGTCGACAACGGACCGCCGATCAGCGACGACAGCGGCGTCGACACGGTGAACCACGCCAGCACGCGCGTGCGGTAGCTCGCCGGAAACCACACGGCGAGGAAGAAGATCACGCCCGGAAAGAATCCGGCTTCGCCGATGCCGAGCAGCAACCGGATCGCATAGAAGCTGGTCGGCCCGGTCGCCAGCGCGGTCGCAGCCGCCATCAGCCCCCACGTGATCATGATGCGGGCGAGCCAGCGCCGCGCGCCGAAGCGGTACAGCGCGAGATTGCTCGGCACCTCGAACACGCAGTAGCCGGCGAACATGATCCCCGCGCCCCAGCCGAACTGCGTCGCGGTCAGCCCGAGATCGCGGTTCATCGTGAGCGCCGCGAACCCGACGCTCGTGCGGTCCAGGTAGTTGAAGAAGTACGCGAGCGCGAGCAGCGGAATGAAGCGCCACGCGGCCTTGCGCACGGCCCGTTGCTCGATCGACGCGTCGGTGTCGCGATCGTCGGCCAGTGCCGGGGAAGCGGATGTCATGGTTGTCTCCGTGGATGGGGCGGCCGCGCCCGTGCGTGGCACGGCCGGGACGCCTTTGTTCGTTCGGTGGATCTCGGCCGCGCTACGCGCTCGCCAGTTCGTTCGGTGACGGCGCGCTGCCTGGCGCAGCATCGTCTGCGCCATGCTGCCCCGCGACGACACCGGCTTCGATCAGCGCACGCGCGTCGTCCGGCGTATAGCCGAGCTCGCCGAGCAGCGCGCGCGTGTCCTGGCCGAGTGCGGGCGGTGCCGTCCGCAGCCGCAGGCGTTCGCCGGCAAGCGTCAGCGGCAACAGCGCGGTGCGCGTGTCGACCGGCCGCCCGGCGCTGCTCGCGTCGGCCGGCAGCGTCACGGCCTCGAGGCCGCCCGTGGCGAGCAGGTGCGGGTCGTCGAACAGGTCCTGCGGTTTCGTGATCGGCGCGTACGGCAGGCCGTTCGATTCGAAGATCGCGCCGATCTCCGCGGCCGAATGCGGCGCGAGCCGCGCGCGCAATTCGGGCAGCAGCCACTCGCGCGCCTGCACGCGCAGGTTGTTGGTCGCGAGGCGCGGATCGTCCTTCAGCGCAGCCAGGCCGAATGCGTCGCAGAACAGCGCCCACTGCGTGTCCGATACGACCGCGAGAAAGACCTGTTCGTCATCCTTCACTGAAAACACGTCGTAGACGGCCCACGCGGAAATCCGGCTCGGCATCGGCGATGCGGCCTGCCCGGTCACCGCGAACTGCATCATGTGCTGCGCGACGAGGAACACGTTGTTCTCGAACAGCGAGCTCTGCACCTGCTGGCCGCGGCCGGTGCGTTCGCGCTGCGCGAGCGCGGCCATCGCGCCGATCGCGCCGAACATGCCGCCCATGATGTCGTTCACGCTCGCGCCCGCGCGCAGCGGCCGCCCTTCCGGGCCCGTCATGTACGCGAGGCCGCCCATCATCTGCACGACCTCGTCGAGCGCGGTGCGATGCTCGTACGGCCCCGGCAGGAAGCCCTTGTGCGACACGTACACGAGGCGCGGATTCAGCGAATGCAGCGCCGGATAGCCGAGGCCGATCCGGTCCATCGTGCCGCTCTTGAAGTTCTCGCTGAAGACGTCCGCCGTCGCGACGAGCCGCAGCACGATCTCCAGCCCGCGCGGATCCTTCACGTCGACGGCAAGGCTCCTCTTGTTGCGGTTGAACATGCCGAAGAAGCCCGCGCCGGAACCGCGCAGCGCGCGCGTGCTGTCGCCCGCGATCGGTTCGATCTTGATGACCTCCGCGCCGAGATCCGCGAGCAGCATCCCGCAGGTCGGGCCCATCACCATGTGCGTCATCTCGATCACGCGCGTGCCTGCGTACGGCAGCGCCGAAGCCGGTTGATGGTCGTTCATTGCGCGACTCCCGTCAGGCATCCTTCCGGTTGCACCGCGGTCGGAGAGCGGCCGTCCGCGTAACGAAAGCCCTTCGGCAACCCGGCGTCCGGCACATGGCCGTACAACGCCTCGGCCGGCAGCGCCGCGCGCAGGATCGCGCGCGCGGCGAGCAGCGCGTCGACGTCGATACCCGTGTCGAATCCCATCGACTCGAGCAGGAACACGAGATCCTCGGTGACGATGTTGCCGGTCGCGCCCGGCGCATACGGACAACCGCCGAGGCCGCCCTGGCTCGCGTCGATCGTCGTCACGCCCGCGTCGAGCGCCGCGACGACGTTCGCGAGCCCCTGCCCGCGTGTGTTGTGGAAATGCGCGCCACCGGCCTTGTCGCCGACTTCGCGCTGCAGGCGCGCGAACAGCCGGCGCACCTGCGCCGGATTCGCATAGCCGCTCGTATCGGACAGCCCGATCTCGTCGACGCCGCATTCGGCCATCGCCACTGCCATCGCGATCGTCTCGTCGTCGCTGACGGCGCCCGCGATCGTGCAGCCGAACGCGACCGACACGCCCGCCTCGATCTGCACCGACGGAAACCGTGCGTCGCGCAACGCGACGATCGCACGCACCTCGTCGATCATCTGCGCGGGCGTCTTGCGGATGTTCGCCAGCGAATGCGCTTCCGTCACCGAGACCGGCAGCGTCAGCTTGTGCACGCCGGCCTCGAATGCGCCCTCGGCGCCGCGCAGGTTCGGCGCGAGCGCGGCGACGTGCAGCCCGGGAATCGCCAGCGCATGCGCGACGACTTCGCGCACATCGGCCATCTGCGGCAGCAGCCTGGCCGGCACGAACGACCCGACCTCGATTTCGCGCAGGCCGGCCGCGGCCAGCGCGGTGATCCAGCGCAGCTTGCCGGCCGTCGGCATCACGGCCTGGATGCTCTGCAGGCCGTCGCGCGGCCCGACCTCGCTGACCAGCACCTTCGGATATTCGGAAACGCTCATTTGACACTCCATTGTTCTATCTGAAAGAACATCGTTCTGCTTGATAGAACTCTATGCGCGCACCAAATGGACTGTAAGCGGGGTATACCCGGGAAATTGCGCTTTTTGGAACTTGAGTTCTGCCAGACAGAACGATATAGTCGATCGATCATCCTCGGGAGGAAGCAGGCAGTGCCCAAGACTCACACCGATCACGCCGGCGGCGAGCCCGATTCGCCGGTCGAAGAAGCGTCCAGCGGCGTCGCCGTTCTCGATCGCGCGTTCGCGATCCTCCGTGCGTTCGGGCAGACCGACGACCGGCTGTCGCTCGCGGAGCTGTCGCGCCGCACCGGGCTGTACAAGAGCACGATCCTGCGCCTGCTCACGGCGCTCGAACATGGCGGCTTCATGCGCAAGCTCGACGACGGCCAGTACGCGATCGGACACGAGCCGCTGCGGCTCGCCGCGCTGTATCAGCGTTCGTTCCGGGTCGGCCCGGTGGTCGAGCCGCTGCTCGAGACGCTGAGCCGCGAACTCGGTGAAACGGCGTCGTTCTACGTGCGCCAGGGCGACATGCGCTCGGTGCTGTACCGGGTCGAGCCCGCCCGTGCGGTGCGCGTGTCGATTCGTGTCGGCGAAGAGTTTCCGGTGCGCCAGGGCGCGTCCGGGAAGGTGCTGCTGGCGTTCACCGACACGCAGGATGCGCAATGGAACGACGTGCGCGAACAGCTGTGGGCCGCGTCGTACGGCGAGCGCGACCCCGAGACGGCGTCGGCATCCGCGCCCGTGTTCGGCGCAGCCGGCGAGTGTGTCGGCGCGCTGACCGTATCGGGCCCGAAATCGCGGCTCGCCGACGCACCGGCCATGGCGGCGGCGCTCGCGATGCTGTTGCCGCTCGCGCAGAACGCGACCGTGGCGCTCGGCGGCTCAGGCGCACGCTACGACGCGGCGGCCGTGCGCGACAGCCTCGCGCGGCTCGCATCGCCAGCCGACCACGACGACGCGGCGTCGTAACCGGCGGCGAGCGCCTGGCCACGCAACACCGCAAAAGGCGGCCGCGTGCGACACTGGCCGCCGATGCATGCATCGCGCGCCGCCTGCGGGCGTGCCGCGCGAGCCCCCGCCAACCGGACACGCTTGAGGGCTGCCACCATGAACGCCGCGCGCACCGCCACCTGGTATTTCGATTTCGTTTCGCCGTTCGCCTACCTGCAGCAGGAGCAATTCGACCGGTTGCCGGCCGCCGCCGCGTTCGAGCCGAAGCCCATCGTGCTCGGCGCACTACTCACGCACTGGGGCCAGAAAGCGCCAGCCGAGATCGCGGCGAAACGCGTCTTCACCTATCGCCACGCGCAATATCGCGCGGACAAGCTCGGCATTCCGTTCCGGATGCCGCCCGCGCACCCGTTCAATCCGATCAAGCCGCTGCGTCTCGCGATCGCGATGGGCAATTCACTCGACGCGATTCAACGAATCTTTCGGCATATCTGGCGCGACGGCAACGACGTGTCGACGCCGGAAGGCTTCGCCGCGCTGTGCGAAGCGGTCGGTTTTCCGGAAGGCGTGACGGCCGTCGACGCCCAGCCGGTGAAGGACGCGCTGCGTGCGAACACCGACGATGCGATCGCGCACGGCGTATTCGGCGTGCCGACCTTCGCACTCGACGGCGACCTGTTCTGGGGCGAGGATGCGACCGACATGTTCGCCGACTGCGCGACGTCGCGCGCATGGCTCGATTCGCCCGAGGTGCGCCGCATCAGCGCGCTGCCCGAAGGGATCCGGCGCGGCTGACGACACCGTAGCCGCCCGGCGCTCGCGGCACATCCCGCGTCGGAGGTCAGGTATCGCGCCCTTCGACGAGCCCCGGCACGGCCTCGCGCATCATCGCGGCGAACCGCACGAGCCGCGACGGATAGAACTGCGCATGCGGGTAGGTCAGGTAGACGGGCAGCGGCGCGGCCTGCCACTCGGGCGCGAGGTGCACCAGCTCGCCGCGCGCGAGGTCGTCGGCCAGCATCCATGACGAGCCGACGCACGCACCCACCCCCAGCAGCGCCGCACTGCGCAGCGCGTACAGGTTCGCGGTCGTGATGCGCGGGCGAATCGCGATGCGCCGCGTCTCGCCCGTGACCGAATGCGTGAGCGCCAGCTCCGTGCGGTAGTACGTGCGCAGCGCGAGCCACGGCAACTCGGCCAGCGCATCGGGGTCGGCCGGCACGTCGGCGCCGTTCAGCACGGACGGCGCGGCGACCACGAAGCGCGGCACCTTCGAGAGCCGGATCGCGACCACGGCCGGATCGGTCGGCTCACCCACCTGGATCGCGCAATCGATGCCGCTGCCGACGAAATCCCGCACCTCGTCCTGCAGCAACCACTCGACCGACACGCGCGGATAGTCGCGCAGGAACCGCGCGAGCGGCTCGACGAAACGCTCCTGCCCGAACGCGTGCGGCACCGCGACCCGCAACAGCCCGTCCGGCTCCTCCTGCGCGCCGCGCAGATCGGCTTCGAACGCCGCCCAGTTCGCCAGCAGTTCCTTCGCGCGCTTGAAGCAGCGCTCGCCGTCGACGGTCAACCGCATCGTGTGCGTGGTTCGCTGCAGCAGCCGCATGCCGAGCGAGCGTTCGAGCGCCTGCAGCCGCCGGCTGATCGTCGGCTGCGTCGTATGCAGTTGCGCGGCCGCGGCCGACAGGCTGCCGGCTTCGACTATGCGCACGAAGGTTTCCATCAGCTCGAAACGATAGCCGGCGCCGTCCACCGGCACGGCCTGAATGCGCGGAGACCCGCCTGCAGCGGGAGAGAAGGGAGATTTTTCGGTCATGCATGGAGCGTATAACAAATCTGCGCAGGACGGCACTACCGTGGCCGGCCGCATCCCGCCACACTCGCGTCCATTCCTTCATCGCACCCAGGATGCACGCCATGTCGACTCCGTCCCGTCTCGATGCCGCGCCCCGCGCCGCACACGCCCCGGCCCACCCGGCCGCCCATTCGATGCCCGATCGCCGGCTCGTGCTGCTGCTCGCGGCCGCCGCCGGCCTCGCGGTCGCGCCGCTCTACTACGCGCAACCGATGCTCGGCGCGCTCGGGCCCGATCTCGGCGCGTCGGCACGCGCGATCGGCTTCGTGCCGACGCTCACGCAGCTCGGCTATGCGCTCGGCATCCCGCTGCTCGCGCCGCTCGGCGACCGCTTCGACCGCCGCCGCGTGATCGTGACCAAGGCCGCGACGCTGGTCGTCGCGCTGCTGCTCGCCGCCATCGCGCCGTCGCTCGGGCTGCTGCTCGCGGCGAGCTTCGCGATCGGCCTCGCGGCGACGATGGCGCAGGACGTCGTGCCGGCCGCCGCGACGCTCGCGCACGACGCGCATCGCGGCCGCATCGTCGGCACGGTGATGACGGGGCTGCTGCTCGGCATCCTGCTGTCGCGGGTCGTGGCCGGGTTCGTCGCCGAAACGGCCGGCTGGCGCGCGATGTTCGCGCTCGCGGCCGTCAGCGTCGCCGTGATCGGCGTCGTGGCCGCGCGCGGGCTGCCGCACTTCGAGCCGACCACGCGCCTGCCGTATCGCGCGCTGATCGGGTCGCTCGGCGCGTTGTGGCGCCAACATCCGGCGCTGCGCCGCGCCGCGCTCGCGCAGGGGCTGCTGGCCATCGGGTTCAGCGCATTCTGGTCGACGCTCGCGGTGATGCTGCACGGCGCGCCGTTCCACCTCGGCAGCGCAGCCGCGGGCGCGTTCGGCCTCGCAGGTGCGGCCGGTGCGCTGGCCGCGCCGATTGCCGGGCGCCTGGCCGACCATCACGGCCCCGAGCGCGTCACGCGCATCGGCATCGGCATCGCGACGGTGTCGTTCGCGTCGATGGCCGCCGCACCGTTGATGTCGGCGCATGCCCAGCTCGTGCTGCTCGCGGTCGCGACGATCGGCTTCGATCTCGGCGTGCAGGCCACGCTGATCGCGCACCAGGCAATCGTCTACCGGATCGACCCCGCGTCGCGCAGCCGCCTCAATGCCGTGCTGTTCGTCGGCATGTTCATCGGGATGGCGGCAGGCGCCGCGATCGGCAGTTTGTTGCTCGCGCAACTGGGCTGGAATGCGGTGACCGGGCTGGCCGTCGTGACGTCGCTCGCCGCGCTCGCCGTACGAATCTGGCGCCACTGAGTTTCCGCGTCGCACTCACTTGGCGGGCAGGCCCACAAGGGCTTGCCCGCCTTTTCTTTTATTTTCGATCGGCGCACGCATGACGCGGCGCAGCCTGGCAGATTCGTGCGCATTCGGCACGAAAAGCCCCCATTCTGCGCAAGGTCCGCACCCGCTCGAACGAATGTCCAGTTCAACCGATTATTTTTCCGGCGGCCGTGCGCGTCGACGCGAAAACGTCGGACGATTCGATGCGCCCCGCCACGTGGCGCCCGGCCATCCGGCCCCACCGCGCAGCCCCGTTTTATCAGGGGATTCCCGGTATTTTTTCGCATTTTCTTCGAAATAACGGGTGACATACTTGCCCCCCGTTGCGCTCCGGTACGAGCGCGCTTTCCGATCCTGCCGGCCGCATGTCATGCACTGAGCGTCCGCCCGGGTCGCACAGAACATGAACGATTTCGACACCACGATCCAGACCTTCCTCACTCACGTCACGTTCGGCCCCCTGATGAATCACGCGATCCGCGTGATCGCGGGCCTGTACACGTTCAAGGGCTTCGTGCTCATTCCCGTGCTGTGCTGGCTGTGGTTCCAGCCGGGCCCGAACCGCGAGCGGCAGCGCGAGCTGGTCGTCGCGACGATCGCAAGCGGGCTCATCGCGCTCGCGTTCGGCCGGCTGCTCGCGCAGGTGCTGCCGTTCCGCGTGCGGCCGATCTACAACCCCGACCTGCACCTGCACTTTCCGTCGGCGGGACTCCGCGCAGCCACACTGCAGGCATGGAGTTCGTTTCCGAGCGATCACGCGATGCTGTGGATGGCGATCGCCACCGGCATCTTCATCATTGCGCGCCGCGTCGGCGTGTTGGCGCTGGTGTATGCGGTCGTGTTCATCTGCGTGCCGCGCGCGTATCTCGGCTTTCACTATCCGACCGACCTGATCGCGGGCGCTGCGATCGGCATCGCGCTCGCGTGGTTGCTGACGCGCGATGCGATCCGCTCGCGCTTCGCGCCGCAGGTACTCGCGTTGATCAAGCGCTTCCCCGCGCCGGCCTATACGCTCGCGTTCCTGCTGTGCTTCGAGCTGATCACGCAGTTCGACGAACTGCTGACGCTCGCGCAGTCGGCCACCCACACGATGTGACGGGGAGACGCCGCGATGTTGCCGCTGCTCACGTTCCGCCGCCGCCCCGGCACGCGTTGCCGGCCATGCGCAGTGGCGGCGCGCCGCGCGTCGCCCGCGCCGATCAGTCGCGATCAGGCGCACCCAACGGAAAGAACGGGCGAAACGGCCGCGCTTCGTCGACCGCGCGCGCGAACGACGGCCGCGCCAGCAGACGCTGGCGGTACGCCGTCACGTTCGCGAACGACGGATCGATCCGGTGCGTCCAGTCCGCGTAGAACAGGAACGGCGCCGCGCCGCAGTCGGCGAGGCTGAAGCGGTCGCCGGCCGCCCATTCGCGATCGGCCATCTTCTTGTCCAGCCACGCGTATGACGTTTCCAGCATCGCGCGCGCATCGGCCACACCGCGCGCATCGCGCTCGGCCTCCGGCCGCAGCGCGTCGTGCACGACCTTCTGCTGCGGCGTCGACACGTAGTTGTCGAAGAAGCGATCCATCGCCCGCACCTCGAGCGCCGCATGCGGATCGTCGGGCAGCAAGCGCACGGGGCCCGGGTGGTTCAGGCCGAGATACTCGATGATGATCGACGCCTCGACCACCGTGCGGCCGGCATCGACGAGCACCGGAAAGCGCTTCAGCGGCCACAGCGCGGCCAGTTCCTGCATCGGCTTCGGATCGTCGTGCGCGAGCACGCGATACGCGAACGGCGTGCCGTTCTCGTACAGCGCGGTCAGCACCTTCTGGCAGTAGGACGAAAAGGGATGGGCGTATAGCGTCGGCATCATCGTGCGGTCTCTCAGGGTTTCGGCACCGCGTGATGCGGCGCCACGTGATCGGATATCTTGACGACGAACGGCACGCGGCCATTTCGACAGCGATCCGGAATTTTTTTGTCGCGCGACTTGGGGCGTTACGACCGGCCGTCCATCACGACGCGCCCTTCGGCACGCCAGCGCAGCATCCCGCCGCCCAGATTCGCCACCGTGTCGAAGCCGGCCTTCAGCAGAATGACGGTCGCCTGCGCGGATCGCCCGCCGGCCCGGCACACGGTCACGACCGGCCGGTCGCGCGCGATCTCGCCGGCGCGCGCGGCCAGTTCGCCGAGCGGAATCGGCGTCGCGCCGGGCAGGTGGCCGAGCGGGCCGGTGAATTCGTCCGGCTCGCGCACGTCGACGACCTGCACCGCGGGCAGATGATCCTCGAGCCATTGCGGATCGATTTCCCAGAACCCGGCGAACGTATAGACGAGCGGCGCCCAGTCGGGCGCGGCCTGTACATCGGGCGCGTTCGCGGCGACGCCGCACTGCAGGTTCGCCGGCACCGCGACGTCGATCTGGCGCGGATGCGCGAGCCCGAGGTTGCGCATGTAGCCCGCGAAATCGTCTTCGCTCAGGTCGCCGCCGAGACGCGGATTGAAGCGCCGCTCCTCGCCGACGCTCGTCACCGTGAGCCCGCGATAGTCGTGCGCCGGGTACAGCAGGCATGCGGCCGGCAGCGTGAAGAGCCGGCCGTGCACCGCGCGATACAGCGCGCGCGGGTCGCCCTGCTGGAAATCGGTGCGGCCCGTGCCGCGGATCAGCAGGCAATCGCCGGTGAACGCCATCGATTCGTCGTCGAGCACGAGGCTGATGCAGCCGCTCGTGTGGCCGGGCGTCGCGCGCACGGTCAGGTAGCGCGCACCGAACGCGCAGCGATCGCCGTCGTTCAGGTAGCGGTCGGCGCCTTGCGCGCCGCTCGCGGCCGAGATCGCGATCGTGCTGCCCGTGCGCTGCTTCAGCAGCCACGCGCCCGTCACGTGATCCGCATGCACGTGCGTGTCGACGGTCGCGACGAGCCGCAGCCCGAGCTCGTCGAGCAACGCCGCGTCGCGGCGCACCTGCTCGAACACGGGATCGATCAGCACCGCTTCGCGCGACGCGCTGTCGGCAAGCAGGTACGTGTACGTCGACGATTGCGGGTCGAAGAGTTGCCGGAAGATCATCGCGAAGTCGCTCCGTCGCTGGTTGAGGCTTGTTTGATGCGGACCTGATGCTGTCGTCCGGCCCGCGCCGCGACTGTCGCCGTCGCGCGGGCCGCCCCGTCGTGGTCCTGCATGGCCGGCATCCGGCCGGCACGGTGCGTCAACGCGGCTGCGTCACGTAGCGCAGGTACGGCTTCAGCGTCCGGAAGCCGTCGGGATACTTCTGCTTCGCCGCATCGTCCGACACCGACGTCGGAATGATGACATCGTCGCCGGGCTTCCAGTTCACCGGCGTCGCCACCGTATGCTTCGCGTTGAGCTGCAGCGCGTCGAGCAGGCGCAGCACCTCGTCGAAGTTGCGCCCCGCGCTCATCGGATAGACGAGCATCGCCTTGACCTTCTTGTCCGGCCCGATGATGAAGACCGAGCGCACGGTCGCGTTGTCGACCGCCGTGCGCGGGCCGCCGCTCGCATTCGGATGAATCATGTCGTACAGCTTCGCGACCTTCAGCTCGTCGTCGCCGATCAGTGGATAGTTGACCGCGTGACCCTGCGTTTCGGCGATATCCGTCACCCACTTCCGGTGATCGCTGACCGGATCGATCGACAGCCCGATGATCTTCGTGTTGCGCTTGTCGAATTCCGGCTTGAGCCCGGCCATGTAGCCGAGTTCGGTCGTGCATACGGGCGTGAAATCCTTCGGATGGGAAAACAGGATCGCCCAGTGGTCGCCGATCCATTCATGAAAGCGGATCGTTCCCTCAGTGGTCTCCGCGGTGAAATCGGGCGCGTCCTCGCCTAGTCGAATCGACATGTTCGTCTCCATCAAGTGGGAATCGTCACGACGCCCGCGCCGCGGCTTGCGCACGACGCGCGATCGTCCGCGCGCGAAGGGCCGGCATGGCACATGCCGGGTTCCGCGCGTTCATATAGCGTAGGTCAAAATGCGCGCGCCACCGACATGCGGTGGGCGGGATCCGGCGTGCCGTGGCCGATTCCGGCGACGAATGCGGTGCAGCAGGACGCTGCGCCGGGTCCGGCCGCTCGCTGGTACGCACTGACTTACACTACCGGCTGTTCTCGTCTTACGTTCACAGGAATCCCACCGGCATGTCGATGACGATCGATCCGAAGCAGGCTGCCGCGCTGCTGGCCGTCGCCGACACGGGCAGCTTCGAGCAGGCAGCCGTGCGCCTGCACGTGACCGCATCCGCCGTCACACAGCGGGTCCGCGCGCTGGAAGCAAGCCTCGGCACGCCGCTCGTGCTGCGCACGCGGCCGTGCCGCCCGACGGTGGCCGGACAGCGCGTGCTGCAGCACCTGCGCCGCGTCGCGCTGCTGCAGGCCGACCTGCAGAGCACGCTCGCGACCGAACGCGAATCGCCGATCTCGGTCACGATCGCGCTCAATTCCGACAGCCTCGGTACGTGGTTTCTGCCGGCGCTGACATCCGTGCTCGCGGGCGAGCGCATCCTGTTCGAGCTGATCGTCGAAGATCAGGACCACACGTTCGCGCTGCTCGAAAGCGGGATGGCGGTCGGCTGCGTGACGACCGAGCCGAAGCCGATGCGCGGCTGCCTCGCGACGCCGCTCGGCACGATGCGCTACCGGCTGCTCGCGGCCGCCGCGTTCGCGGTGCGCTGGTTTCCGCGCGGGCTGAACCGCACGAGCGCGCGCAAGGCGCCCGTCGTCGCGTATTCGCGGCGCGATACGCTGCAGTCGTCGTTCCTGAAGGAGAAGTTCGGGTTGCCCGAGGGTGCCTATCCGTGCCACTACGTGCCGGGTACCCATTCGCATTTCGCGGCGGTGCGGCACGGGCTCGGTTACGCGATGGTGCCGGAGCCGCTGATCGGCAGTGCACCGCTCGACACGCAGGGGCTCGTCGATCTCGCGCCCGCGCATCCGACCGACGTCACGCTGTACTGGCACGCGTGGACCGTGCAGTCGCCGACGATGGCGTCGTTGTCCGAGCGGGTCGTCGAAGCGGCGCGGCGGCTGCTCGCGCCGCTGCCGTGATGCGGGTTTGAGCGGCACGGCAGCCGGGGGGGGCCGGGTGCGGGGTGTGCGGTATACCTGAGGGCGAGAATCCCCGCCGCGCCGCCTATACTTTTTCCATCGGCCCCGCGAGCGCGCCGCGCGGCCGCTTACGCACATCCGGTCGTTCCCTTTCCTGCAAGGAGAAACTCATGTCTCGCCGCTACATCGATTGCCGCGAGTTTCCCAGCGCGACGAATTGCTCGGTCGCGATTTCCGCCGACTCCGACAACGAACTGCTGGAGGCCGCCGTGCAACATGCGGTCCAGGTGCACCAGCACACCGACAGCGCCGAACTGCGCACGCAACTGAAAGCGCTGTTCCACGACGGCACACCACCCGCCGACGCACCCCGGCAAGCATGATCCGCCGGCTCGCCCGATATCGACAGACGGGTTGCCACGTCGCCCCCGTCGCCTCTACGCTCCCTGCTTCGCGCCACATCGGGCCGGCGTCCCCGCCGGCCGGCGCATTTCACCTTACGCGCGGCGCTGCGCGAAATACGCACCGACCGCGTCGATGAACGTATCGATGTCCGCACGCGACACGTCGCAGTGCGTGACGAAGCGCGACGCGTACAGCATCTGCGTGAGAATCCCGCGTTCCTTGAGCCACGCCTCGAGCGGCGCGCAATCGGCTTCGGGGAATTGCGCGAACACCATGTTCGTCGCGTGCGACAGCACCTTCACCGTATCGATGCGTGCGAGACCTTCGGCGAGATGCGCGGCATTCGCGTGATCGTCCGCGAGCCGCTCGACATTGTGGTCGAGCGCATACAGGCAGGCCGCCGCGAGAATGCCCGACTGCCGCATCCCGCCGCCGAGCACCTTGCGCCAGCGCTGCGCGCGCTCGATCAGCGCACGGTTGCCGACCAGCACCGAGCCGACCGGTGCGCCGAGCCCTTTCGAGAAGCAGATCGACACGCTGTCGAACGGCGCGCACAGCTCGGCGATCGACCGGCCCGACGCGACGGCCGCGTTGCACACGCGTGCGCCGTCGAGGTGCAGCGACAACCCGCGGCTGCGCGCGAACGCGGTGGCTTCCTGCACATAGCCTTCCGGCAAAACCTGGCCGCCGATCGTGTTTTCGAGCGCGAGCAGGCGTGTGCGGGCAAAGTGATTGTCGAGCGGCTTGATCGCCGCGGCGATCTTCGCGAGCGGCAGCGTGCCGTCCGGCGCGTTCTCGATCGGCTGCGGCTGGATGCTGCCCAGCACGGCCGCACCGCCGCCTTCGTACTTGTAGGTGTGCGCGAGCTGGCCGACGATGTATTCGTCGCCGCGTTCGCAATGGGCCATCAGTGCGGCCAGGTTGCTCTGCGTGCCGCTCGGGAAGAACAGGCCGGCCTCCTTGCCGGCCCGCTCGGCCGTCACCACCTGCAGGCGCAGCACGGTCGGGTCGTCCCCCCATACGTCGTCGCCGGTTTCGGCGGCAGTCATCGCGGCCAGCATTGCCTGGCTCGGACGTGTCACGGTATCGCTGCGTAAATCGATCATCTTCGTGCCCTGAGTGAACGCGGACCGGATCCGATGCGCCCGGCCCTGCCGAAACGAGACTCAGAGTGTACGCAAATCGTGCGGCACGTGCCGATGGCCGGATGCGCATCACGTCCGGCCATCGGCGGCCGGACCAGATGCCCGGCGACACCGCGCCGCGCGCCGCCGTCTCTGCATCCGCCGCATCGTTCCGATGACGCGACGCGCCATATTGCCGCACGTGCGTCAGACCGCCACGCCGCGGCCGCGCGCGCCGCAAGCAGCCTTCTTGATACGAATCAACGATTTACCCCGGAATCGCGCGCGACGGGCTGGACATCTGCGACGAGTTGGCGCATTTCGCGGTGCAACATCGCGGCCCATACTCCAGCCAACCCCGACGCCCGTCCGGCGGGGTCCGCCGGCACCCGCCGGCGGGTATCGTCAGCCTCGGTCAACTGGTATGGACACCGCTCTTTCGGCCCTCGATCTGGCCCGCCTGCAATTCGCGTTCACCGTCTCCTTTCACATCGTCTTTCCGGCGCTGAGCATCGGCCTCGCCAGTTTCATCGCCGTGCTCGAATATCGCTGGCTGAAAACCGGCAAGCAGTACTACAAAACCCTTTGCCTGTTCTGGTCGAAGATCTTCGCGGTCGCGTTCGGGATGGGCGTCGTCTCCGGCGTCGTGATGAGCTACCAGTTCGGCACGAACTGGTCGGGCTTCTCGAGCTTCGCCGGCGCCGTCACCGGGCCGCTGCTGATGTACGAGGTCATGACCGCGTTCTTCCTGGAGGCCGGCTTCCTCGGCATCATGCTGTTCGGCTGGAACCGCGTGAGCCCGCGCGCGCACTTCGGCGCGACGCTGATGGTCGCGATCGGCACGCTGATCTCGACGTTCTGGATTCTCGCGTCGAACAGCTGGATGCAGACGCCGCAGGGCTTCGAGATCGTCGACGGCCGCGTCGTGCCGACCGACTGGTTCGCGATCATCTTCAACCCGTCGTTCCCGTACCGCCTGTTCCACATGGCGATCGCCGCGTTCATCGTCGCCGCGCTCGTGGTGGCCGCGACCGGCGCGTGGCACCTGCTGAAGGGCCGCCGCGACAAGGGCGTGAAGAAGATGTTCTCGATGGCGCTGTGGCTGCTGCTCGTGCTCGGGCCGCTGCAGGCCGTGATCGGTGACCAGCACGGCATCAACACGCTGAAGCACCAGCCCGCGAAGATCGCCGCGATCGAGGGGCTGTGGGAAACCGAGAAGGGCGGCACCGCGCTGAACCTGTTCGGCATCCCGGACATGCAGGCGGAAACGACCCGCTACGCGGTGAAGGTGCCGCACCTCGGCAGCCTGATCCTCACGCACAGCTGGGACGGCGAGATCCGCGGGCTGAAGGAATTCCCGCCGGAAGACCGCCCGAATTCGACGGTCGTGTTCTGGAGCTTCCGGATCATGGTCGGCCTCGGCTTCGCGATGATCGGCCTCGCCGCGCTCGCCTGGTTCCTGCGCCGCCGCGGCCGCCTGTATGAATCGAAGTGGTTCCAGCGCTTCGCGCTCGTGATGGGCCCGACCGGCTTCGTGTCGCTGCTCGCGGGCTGGGTGACGACCGAAGCGGGCCGCCAGCCGTGGGTCGTGTATGGCGTAATGCGCACCGCGCATGCGGTATCGCCGCTGTCGGTGCAGCAGGTCAGCCTGTCGATGATGACGTTCGTGATCGTGTACTTCCTCGTGTTCGGCACCGGCGTGTACTACATGCTGAAGCTGATGAAGGCCGGCCCCGCGCTGCCCGACGTGAAGCACGACGACACCCCGGACACGCGCCCCGACCACACCGCGCGCCGCCCGATGTCGGCCGTCGACGAGCCGCTCGAGACCGTCTGAGCCCACCCTTTCCGCATACGAGAAAACCTATGGACGTCACCGTAATCTGGGCCGCGATCATCGCATTGGGGCTCTTCATGTACGTCGTGCTCGACGGCTTCGACCTCGGCATCGGCATCGTCTTCCCGTTCTTCCCGGACGAGAAGGAACGCGACCTGATGATGAACACGGTCGCACCCGTGTGGGACGGCAACGAGACGTGGCTCGTGCTCGGCGGCGCCGGGCTGTTCGCGGTGTTTCCGGTCGTCTATTCGACCGTGCTGTCCGCGCTGTACCTGCCGCTGATCTTCATGCTGGTGTGCCTGATCTTCCGCGGCGTGTCGTTCGAGATCCGCGCGAAGGCGCGGCGCACGAAGCAGCTGTGGGATCTCGCGTTCATCGGCGGCTCGGCCGGCGCGACGTTCTTCCAGGGGATCGCGCTTGGCGCGTTCCTGCAGGGCATCAACGTGAAGGACGGTGTATTCGCGGGCGACGCCTTCGACTGGCTCACGCCGTTCAGCCTGCTGACCGGCCTCGGCCTGATCGTGACCTATGCGTTGCTCGGCTGCTGCTGGCTCGTCGCGAAGACGGAAGGCGACCTGCAACGGCGCCTGCATCGTGTCGTATGGCCGCTGACGGTCGTGCTGCTCGGCTTCATCGCGGTCGTCAGCCTGTGGACGCCGCTGCAGGATCCGGCCATCGCGCAGCGCTGGTTCGACTCGGGGCTGTTCTGGCGCCTGCTGCCGGTGCCGTTCCTGGTCGCCGGCTGCGCGGTGTGGATGCGCCGCGCGGTGCGTGCCCGGCACGACATGACCCCGTTCGTGCTCGCGCTGGCGCTCGTGCTGCTCGGCTACGTCGGCCTGCTCGTCACGCTGTTCCCGTATGCGATTCCTCAGACGATGACGATCTGGGAAGCCGCGGCGCCGCGTTCCAGCCAGACCTTCACGCTGGTCGGCGCAGCGGTTATTCTCCCGATCATCATCGCCTACACGACGATGGGTTACTGGGTATTCCGAGGCAAGGTGCGCCATGAAGACCAGCATTACTACCACCACTGATTCCGCCGACCGCCAGCCCGATGCGCCGAAGCCGCGCATGCGCGGCTGGATGTGGTTCGTCGTCCTGTGGGCGGGCGGCGTGATCGGCGCCGTCACGCTCGGCTATGCGTTCAAGATCTTCATGAACCTGACGCTGTTTGCGGTGAAATAAGCCGGTCGACCGACCGGCATTCCTTCCCTCCTGACGCCTCGCGCCTCTGTCGATCGACGGAGGCGCCGTTGCCGCGACGCCGGAATCGCTGTCGCGGCGCGCGCCGCACGACGCCGAGCGTCCATTCCGGCATGGCGAAGTTGGTCCATGGTGTCGCGTCTGCCTGTTCACCAGAACAGTGTCATTTCGGCAGAAATCCATACGAATCGTGCCCATGGAGGCCGGCAATCCATGTAGATCCCTGCCGAAACAGCTACTTCGCGCGCTCGACGGCAGCCTACCGCCGCTCGCCCAACGCCGCTTCGATCTTGCGGTCGGTCTTGTACTGGCTCAATGCATACACCGACCAGATCGCGGCCGGCAGCCAGCCGATGATCGTGAGTTGGAGGATCAGGCAGATGATCCCGGCGATCGGGCGGCCGATCGTGAAGAACTGGAACCACGGCAACAGCAAGGCAAGCAAAAGGCGCATCGGGAATCCTCCGGGGGCGTCGTTGAAAGTTCAGGCGCAGACAATATGACGGGCCGCGCGCCCCATTTCAAGTTCGAACCGGCACTCGCCTGCCGACGCAGCCGGCGATCGGCACGCGCGCCATACGACCTACGCCGCGTCGGCCAGCCACCGCGCAACCCGCGCGACGAGCTGGTCCGCTTCGTCGAAGCATTCGGCGCCCGCCACGCGCGGCGCGTCGCAAATCGCGAACACCGGCTTGCCCCACTGCAACCCGAGCGCGATCTCGGACAGCGTCCCGAGCCCGCCGCCGACCGCGATCAGGCACAGCGACGCACGCGCGACCAGCGCGTTGCGCGTGATGCCGAGCCCGGTCGGCAGCGCGACGCTCAGGTAGGGATTCGCGAGCGTCGCATCGTCTTCCGGCAGCAGCCCGATCGCGCACCCGCCGGCCGCATGCACGCCGCGCGCGGCCGCCTCCATCACGCCCTGCTTGCCGCCGCCGACGATGGCGACGCCCGCCGCCGCGAGCGCATGCGCCACCCGCTCCGCGACCCGCATCTGTTCGTCGGTCGCCTCGCGCGGACCGATCACGCCGACCGGCATGCGATGCCGCCGCGTGCCGCGCTGCCGCTGCGCGAGCTGCGCCAGCGCGTCGCACGCCGCTTCCGACCACTCATCCATGACGTCGTTGCCGTACAAGGCCTTCCCCCAATGCAAGAACGCAGGTGCAGATCGCCGTCAGCACGATCGACAGCACCGCCGCCTGCGAGAAATCGGTTTGCCCGTCCGACAGCTTCAGATACATCAGCAGCGGCAGGATGTTGATCTGCGTGCCGGCCAGCGCGAGCGCCGTGCCGTAGGTGCCGAGCGCGATCGCCGTGACGAGGCACCACGCCGACGCGACCGACGGCCACAGTTCGCGCCACGCGACGTCGACCCACGCACGCCACGGCCGCGCGCCGAGCGTCAGTGCCGCCTCGAGCGGCCGCCGGTCGAGATTCGCGAGCGCCGGGTAGATCATCAGCGCGACCCGCGGGATCAGGTAATACGCATACGCGGCCGCCAGGCCCGGCATCGTATAGATCGCGCCGCCGAGCACGGTCGGGTCCGCGCCCAGCGACGCCGCCAGCGTGGTGACGAAGCCGGCGCGGCCGAACGCGAGGATGAAGCCGTAGGCGATCACCAGCCCGGAGAACGCGAGCGGCACGCCGAGCAGCGCGAGCATCCAGTGGCGGCGGGCGGGCGACTGCCCCGCCAGCGCGAATGCGACCGGCACGCCGACGCCGACCGACAGCGTGCCGGCGCCCACCGCCAGCGCCAGCGAACGTGCGATCGCATCGGCGACGAGCGGATCGCGCAGCACCACGCCGAACGCGCGGCCGCCGTCCGTGAAGGCCGAGCCGACGAGCGCGGCGAGCGGCAGCGCGAAGCACACCGCCAGCAATACCGCCGCCGGCACCGCGCCGAAGCGGCGCAGCGCGCCGCGTTCCGCCAGGGAGGTCTGCATCGTGTGCCCCTTACTGGCCGAGCGTCGCCTGCGACCAGAGCTGGTCGATCTCGGCCTTGCGGGCGGCCGCCTTCGCCACGTCGAGCGGACGCACCTGCGGCGCCTTCGGCAGCTTCGCCGCGACATCCGGCGCGACCGGCGTGCCGGGCACGGCCGGCCGCACGAAGCCCTGCGCGAACAGCCCCTGCCCGACGTCGCTCATCACCAGGTTCAGCCACAGCTGCGCGGCGGACGGGTTCGGGCCGTTCTTCACGAGGCTCATCGCATACGGCGCCGATACGCTGCCGTCCTGCGGAATCACGACGTCGGCCGCGTCACCCATGCCGTCGACGTACTTCGCCTTCAGGCCATCGTTCTCGTAGCCGATCAGGATCGGAATCTCGCCCTTCACGAACTTCGCGTAAGGCGTCGTGCCTTCGACACGCAGCACGTTGCCCGCGCGCTTCAGCTTGCCGAAGAATTCCGCGCCGGGCTTCGGGTTCTCGACGCTGCCGCCGTTCGCATACGCGGCCGCGAACACGGCGACCTGCCCTTGCCCGGTCGAACGCGGGTCGAGATAGACGACCGCGTTGCGATACTCCGGCTTCAGCAGGTCGGACCAGCGCTGCGGCACGTTCTTCACGAGCTTGCGGTTGACGAGGAACGCGATGTTCAGCGAATGCACGGCGAACCAGCGGCCGTCCGCCGAGCGAAACACGTCCGGCAGCTTGTCGAAGTTGACCGGCTTGAACGGCGCGACGACATCCTTGCTTTCGGCGTCGAGCGCCGACGCGGCGAAGTAGTACGCGGTATCGGCCTGCGGACGGCGGCGCGACTTGTCGAGCGAGACCACGGTCGCGGCCGAGCCGATGTCGTTGTAGGTGATCTCGACCTTCGGATAGCGTTTGCGAAACTCGGCGAACAGCGCCTTCCAGTTGGCCCATTCGGGGCCCGTGTCGAACGACACGACGAGCCCTTCGTCGGCGGCCTTCGCATACAGCGCGTCCTCGCCCGGATACAGCGGCGCGGCGTGCGCCGGCGCGACCGCCAGCGCCGCGAACGCGCAGAGCGCCAGCACGCCGGCGCGCATGGTTTTCACAAGAGGGTGGCCTGCAAGCATCGGGGATCTCCGTTGAATGAAAGGGGTCATTGCGCATCCGGCGCGGCCGGCAGCACGAGCAGATGGCGCGGGTCGATCGCGATCCGCCGTGTGGCCGGCACGCGGCCTTCGCACAGCAGCGGGTCGGCCGAGCCGGCGGGAATGAAGTCGTAGCGTTGCGTCGCGCCGAAGTAGCGCACGTCGCCCGGCGCGCCGTCGATGCGGTTCACGCCGTGCTCTGGCGGATCGGCCTCCACGTGCTCCGGCCGCACCAGCACCTCGACCTCGGCGCCCGGCCGGTGCCCGCCGGTCTCGACGCGCAGCGTCGCGAACCGCACGTCGACCGTATCGTGCGCGATCACGCGGCCGCGCAGCAGCGTCGAATGCCCGACGAAACGCGCGACCTGCGCGGACGCGGGCCGCTCGTACAGGTCGCGCGGCGTGCCCACCTGCAGCACCCGCCCACCGTCGACGATCGCCACGCGGTCGGCCATGCTCAGCGCCTCGTCCTGATCGTGCGTGACGAGCAGCGTCGTCGCGCCGCACGCGCGCTGCAGCGCGCGAATCTCGTCTCGCAGCTGATGGCGGATGCCGGCATCGAGCGCCGCCAGCGGCTCGTCGAGCAGCAGCAGCTTCGGCTCGATCACGAGCGCACGCGCGAGCGCGACGCGCTGCTGCTGCCCGCCGGACAGCATTGCGATGCCGCGCTCCGCATGCGCCGCCAGACCGACGCGCTCGAGCATGTCACGCGCGCGCCGCCGCCGCGCGTCCGCCGCGACACCGCGCATCCTCAGCCCGTACGCGACGTTGTCGGCTACCGACAGGTTCGGAAACAGCGCGTAGTGCTGGAACACCATGCCGACCTCGCGCCGCCACACCGGCACACCCGCCATGTCGGCGCCGCCGATCGCGATGAGGCCGCTGCCGCCGTCGAGCAGGCCGGCCGCGAGCCGCAACAGCGTGGACTTGCCGGACCCGCTGCGCCCCATCACCGCGAGCAGTTCGCCTTGCGCGGCGGACAGCGTGACGTCGTCGACGCCGTGTCGCGCGCCGGGATACTGGAAACTGACGTGTTCGAACTCGAGACTCATGACGGACTCACTTCATACGTTGCACGGTGCCGACCGATACGAGCGTCGCGAGCACGGCGAGAACGAGCAGCACGACGGTCGCCGCGCACGCCATCCCCGACGCGCCGTAGAACGCCTGCAGCAGCACGATCGGATAGTTGCGGTAGCGAAAGCCGGCGATCAGGTTCGAGATCTGGAATTCGCCGATCGACAGCGCGGCCACCATCACGAGCCCCGAAAACAGGCTGTGCCGCAGGTTCGGCAGCACGATCGTGAAGAACTGGCGCAGCGGCGTCGCACCGAGCGTCGCCGCGCAGGCCTCGAGCCGCGCGAGCCCCAGGTGGCGCAGATCGCCGAGCAGCGTCTGCAGCAGGTACGGCAGCGTCAGCACCGCGTGGGCCCCGATCATCAGCGGCAGCGTGCCAAGCCACGGCAGCGTGTCGCCGCTGAAGATCGCGATATAGCCGAAGCCGAGCGTCAGCGCGGGCACGGCCACCGGCATCAGCATCACGACGCGCGTCGCCATGCCGCGCCCGGCCTGCGCACGGTGATGCAGCGCATACGCGAGCGGCAGGCCGACCGCGGCGTTCAGCGCACAACACGCCAGCGCCACCGTCAGGCTCACGCCGAATGCGCGGGTGAAGCTGCGATTTCCGGCGAGATCGGCGAACCAGTGCCAAGTGAAGCCGGTCGGCAGCAGCGTGTTCGTCCACGACTGGCCCACCGAGCCGATCAGCAGCAGCGCGATCGGCAGCAACAGGTAGAGCCCGAACACCGCGACGAGCGCGTGCAGCAGGAAGCGTCCGGCACTCGGACGCACCGGCCTGTTACGCGAAATCGGAACACCATCGGCCAGGGCCGGGGCGGTAGACGCAGGCATGAAAACACTCGCGGACAAGAGACGAAGACACCACGCAACGCCCGCCGGGCAGGGCTATCACGCGTTTTCTGGATGGCTGGAGTGTGCGGATTCGACATGGCATCGTCATGAAAAAAACGTACAAAGCCCGCATCGATCTGTGCGCCGAAGGAATAGTCGCGATGAAGCACCTGTATCCGAACGTCTCGGAACTGCACGCATTCACCTGTTCTGCGAAGACCCTGAACTTTTCCTACGCGGCCCGCGAACTGGGCCTGACGCCCAGCGCGGTCAGCCGGCAGATCGCGAATCTCGAGGCGCTGTTCGGTGTGAAGCTGTTCGCCCGCGAGGGGCGCAGCCTCGTGCTCACGCGTGCCGGGCAGGTGTACCACGCACGCGTTGCCGGCCCGCTGCGCGAGATCGGCAACGCATCGATCGAACTGCTGAGCGCGCGCGAAAACGGCGACCTGCTGACGATCGCCAGCGTGCCGACGTTTACGACCAAGTGGCTCGTACCGCGGCTCTCGCGTTTCCTGGCCGTCGCGCCGGGCGTCACGCTGAGCTTTCGCCGCCATCTCGCGCACGGCGACATCTTTCCGTTCGGGCTCGACGCGGCGATCCGCTACGGCGACGGCGCCTGGGAAGGGGTGCGAAGCGAATACCTGGACGGGCGAACCTTCGTACCGGTCTGTACGCGTGAATTCGGCGAACGGCATGCGTTGCGCACGCCCGCCGACGCCGTCACGGCGCCGCGCCTCGTGCACGAGCAGGCGGAAATCGCGTGGTCCGCGTGGGCGGAACGCCATCGCGCCACGCAGATGAATGCGCTCGCCGGGCCGCGCTTCGAACAGTATTCGGTGCTGATCCAGGCCGCGCAGGCGGGACTCGGGCTCGCGCTCGTGCCGCGCTTCCTGATCGCGGACAATCTCGCGGCCGGCACGCTCGTCGAACCGTTCGACGCGCCCGTCGAGGTCGACGCGCAGGGGCACTACCTGTGCTATGCGCCGGAGCGCCTCGAGACGAGCGAAGCGTTGCGGCACTTCCGGGAATGGATGCTGGACGAATGCGCGCCGGCGTAAGCCGGCCCGCATACGTCATGCGGCGGGACGCGCTCGGCCGCGCGCCCCGCCTTGCCGGACACCACCGGGCAGCGGCGTCCGGCAACCGCTGTCAGTGCTGACCGATGCCCAGGCCCGGCAGCACGCCGGTATTCTCGGCCACCACCGCGTGCAGCAGGCGCGGGTTCGCGCCGAGCAGCCCGAGGATCGTCGGCGCGACCTGCTTCGTGCCGACCGTGTCGGTCACCGTGCGTGCGCGATGCAGGCCCGGATACGACACGAGCAGGCCGAGGTGGCTGTCGTCCGGCGCGTTGCCGCCGTGCTCCTCGTCCTTCTTCGTGCTCGACGTGTAGATCACGCCCGGATTCGGCTGGACGACGATGTCCGGCGTGCGGCCGTTGGCCGGATCGCCGAAGCGCTCGGCGAGCGCCGCGCCGTACAGGATGTACGCCTGCGAGCCGTCCGCGCAGATCCCCGGTGCGTTGCAGCCCAGGTTCGCCTTCAGCGTCTGCACCACGGCCGTGCGCTGGTTGCGGTCGCGCAGCCAGATCAGGCCGACGTCGTCGGTCTGCACGAAGCCCGTGTCGACCAGGCCCGAACCGTCGTTCAGGTTGCCCGTCTTCGTGTTGTTCTGGCCGAAGTTGCCGTTCGGGTCGATGTAGTTGTTCGCTTCGAGCAGCTTCGTCAGCGTGTCGCCGTTCTTCACGAGCTTCGTGTGATCCGTCGGCGACTGGCCATGCTTCGACGTGACGATCACGGCCGTCGACGAATACAGGTTCGCCTGCTTCAGCGCCGCGACGATATGGCCGATCGAGTTGTCGACGTACGTGATCGCGTTCGCGACCTGGCCGTTCGGCGTGAAGTTCGCATCGAGATAGCCGCCGCCCTTCGCGACCGACGCCTTCTGCGCGACGCTAAGCGTCTGGAAGTTGCCGCCGAACAGCGTCGGCACCGGTGCGCTCTTCGTGCCCGTCGAGTCGCGGCCGTTGATCTGGTTGATCAGCGCCTGCACGTGCAGGTTGTCGAACTGCGCGGTATGCGAATAGACGTCGGTGTAGTCCGTCTTCGTCACCGGGTCGATCGAGTTGATCTCGGTGCGCATCAGATCGTCGACGCCGGTGCCCGACGGCCCGTTCAGCCAGTCGTAGCCCCACGCGTGCTTGTCGGCCCATGCGGTGGTCGCGTTCGGGATGCCGGCCTTCACGGCCTCGAACACGGTGTTGGTCTTCACGTAGTTGTGCGGATAGACCGGCACGCACTTGCCGTTGACCTTCGCGTTCGGGATCGCCTGCGGGTTGAACGCGCCGCCGCCGTCGAGGTGGACCAGCGCGCCGCCGTTCTGGGCATCGATGCCGGTCGTCTCGTCGAACACGACGTTCCAGCCCTGCTTGCCCGAGCAGCTCGTATCGCCCGGTGCGTACAGGTTGCGGTCGTACGACACGTCGTAGAACAGGCCGGCGGTCTTCGGCGAGCCGCCCGTCACGAGCGCGGCGAGGCCCGGGAACGAATCCGACAGGCCCGGCGTATAGGCATTCGTGTACGTCACGCCGTGCTGCGCGAGCACCGCGATGTTCGGGCACGTATTCGCGCCGATGCAGCGCGCGAGATCCTGCTCGTGCAGGCCGTCGACGCTGATCAGCAGCACGTGCTTCACGACGCGGCTCGCGTGGCCGCGGTCCTCGCCCTGACTGTTGCCGTCCTGCTGCGCGGCGTGCGCACCCGCACCGGCGAGCGCCAGCGCGCCCGCCACCATCACCACCACCTTCCGCTGCTTACCAAGGAAAGACATGATCACCCCACCTCATCGATTGACGTTGAACCGCGTGACTTGCCATCAGGCGCGCAAGAATATGGCTGCGCCGTGGGTCGTTCGCATGAAGCGGGGCTTTCTGTTTTCTATCAAACGTAACCAATCGCAAGTGACACGAATCGGTCGCAAAGCAAGGTGGCCTGGCGCACATTGCGATGGGCGCGCGCACCTGCCGGCACTGCTACGGTGCATAGGTCAACCCGTCCGAAGCGTCACTTGCCACACGATTTTTTTTCCGGCTTGGCGCGCGACTATTGGCGTGTGATAAAGGGTTTTCCCTGACCCGGAGCACGAGTATGTCGACCCTGGAAGCCCTCCGGTTCGTGCTGGACGATGCACGCACCCCCGAAATCATTCGCCACCACGTCGTCGACGCGTTGCAGTACGCGTTGCGCAACTACGGACAGGTGTTCACCGCGAAGGAAGTCGAATGGCTGGCGCAGTGGGACGACGCGCGCCTGCCGCTGGCTGCCAAGAAGGAGTTGGGCAAGCGCGAGGAACCGGCGATCGCCGCGCGCTGAAGGACACGCGCCGCCGCGCCCGAACGGATGAACGGACGCGGCGGCGGATGGCCTGCTTACTGCAGGCCGAAGTCGACGCGGGTGGTCGCGCCCTTGTCCTCGATGCCCTTCGCATCGAGCTTCGGCGCGACGACGAACACGCGGCTCGAATCGATCTTCCCGTCGAGGTATTGACGCACGGCCTGCGCGCGCTGCTGCGCGAGCGCACGCAGCGCGTTGTCGTCGGCCGGCGCATGTTCGGCGAGCGCCTTCTTCATGTCGGCGTCGGGCAGCGTCTTCTGCAGGCCGATCACGTTGCGCGGCTTCTTGAAGTCGGCGGCCTTGTACGCGCGCGTCAGGTACTTGCTGTACTCGGCCGGCTCGACCTTCACCGACATCGGGTCGATGCTCTCGCCCTGCCCGACCACGTCCTTCAGCTTCTGCTGGCGCACGAGCCGATCGACGTACGCGTCACCCAGCCCCGACGTGTCCTTCGCCGGATCGACGCGGCCGATCAGGTCGAGGCGGATCGACGGCTTCTCGGTCAGCATCTTCACGACGGTGTCGAGCTTCTTCTGCTGCGCGTCGTCGAGCTGGTACGAGCCCGGCGCGAATTCGACGTAGCCGAGATCCTCGCCGCCGCCGCCGAACGCATGCGCGAGCAGCGAGAACGGCGACGTGACGGCCTTCGCGATCAGGTTCAGCACCGCGCGCCAGATCAGCCCGCCGACACTGAACTCCGGATTCGACAGCGAGCCGGACACCGGCAGGTTCACGTCGATCTGGCCGCGCGTGTTCTTCAGCAGCGAGATCGCGAGCTTCACCGGCAGCCTGGTCGCCGTGTCGTTCTCCACATGGTCGCCGAACGTGAGCTGGTCGATGAAGATGTGGTTGTTCGCCTTCAGCTGGTCGTTCGCGAGCTCGTAGTGCAGGTCGACGTTGAGCTTGCCCTTCGTGATCGGGTAGCCCGCGTACTTCGCCGAGTACGGCGTCAGGTTGGTCAGCTCGATGTCGTGCGCGGTCGCGGTGAGGTCGAGCGCCGGCTTCTCGATCAGCGGGTTCACCGAACCCTTGATCGAGATCGGCCCGTTGCCCGCGAGATTCGCGGCGACGTCGACCGGCGCGGACGTCGTCGAATCCGTGCCGAACGCGCCGACCGTGCCCTTGATCGCGACGAGGTTCGCCGTGTAGTTCGGCTTGATGAAGTTGTCGGTGTACGTCACGCGGCCGTTCTGCAGCAGCAACTCGCCGAAATGCATGCGCACCGGGTTCTGCGGCGGCGGCGCGGCCTTCACGACGACCGTCGCCGAGGCGGCGGCCGGCGCCAACGCCTGCTGCGCGGCCGCGGCCGACGC